>CAWUUY010000181.1:0-10428 GCA_963924885.1 uncultured Burkholderiales bacterium
CGCTACTCGCCACGCCGGGCGGCTGCGGAACTCGCCCTCGCATACAACCAGGGCGCGAGAAATCAGACAGTCCTCGCCGAATTCCCCGGCGCGTCTGCGTTGCTCAGCGGCTCTCAGGGGGGCTTTCTCGTCAAACCTGCGCGTGGGCAAGGCTCCTTGTGCTTGCATGCTGCACCCCGAACTGCAACGGCTTGGTGATGCGCGCTGCACCCGCTCTTGTTTTGGCTGCTGTTGCCGCGCTCTTGAGCCTTTTTGTCGCGCTGTTGTTTGGCTCGGTTTCGCTTTCGCCGGCGCAAATTGTGCAGATCCTTTTTGATTCCACACCCGGCATTGAGCGCGACATCCTCTGGGAGTTGCGCCTGCCACGCGCTTTTGCCGCATTTGCCTGTGGTGGGTTGCTGGCGCTGGGGGGTGTGTTGTTGCAGGCGGTGTTGCGTAATGCGTTGGCAGATTCTTATATTCTCGGCGTGTCGGGCGGCGCTTCGCTCGGTGCGCTGGGGGCTATTACCCTGGGGGCGGGGTTGGCGGTGACTAATACGGCTGCGCTGGGGGGGGCGATTGGCGCCATTGCGATTGTGTTTGGTGTGACGTTTCGCGGCGGGCAGTGGAATATTTACCGGCTGTTGCTCTCGGGCGTGGTGTTGTCGGCGGGGTTTGCGGCGCTGACTAGTTTGATACTGGTGGCGGCGCCCAGTGCGCAGATGAAGGGCATGTTGTTCTGGCTGATGGGGGATTTGTCATATGCGGAAAGCCCGTTCTCGGCTTGCGTTCTGTTGCTGGTGCTGACGCTGGGCGCGGTGGCATTGGCGGCGCGGCTGGATATTTTGGGGCTGGGCGATGCCAAGGCGCGCTCGCTGGGCGTCAATGTGGGGTTGCTGCAACTGATGGTGTTTTTCGGTGCGGCGCTGGCGACCGTGGCGGCGGTGATGCTGGGCGGGGCGATTGGGTTTGTCGGGCTGATGATGCCGCACGCGGTGCGGTTGATGGGCGTTACACGCCATCGGCTTCTGCTACCGGTGTCAGTGCTGGCGGGCGGCAGTTTTTTGACGCTGGCGGATGCCTGCGCGCGCGCGTTGTGGGCGCCGCAGCAGTTGCCGGTGGGTATTTTCACCGCTCTGATCGGCGTGCCGTGCATGCTGTATTTATTGACGAGGCGCGCATGACCCTGGCCTGCAATGGCGTCACGCTGGCGGTGGCCGGGCGCACCTTGTGCCGCGAACTCACCTTTGCCGTGAAGCCGGGCGAGGTGTGGGGCTTGCTCGGCCCCAACGGCAGCGGCAAGACCACGCTGCTGAATACGCTTGCCGGGCTGGCGTTGCCAGCCAACGGCAGCGTGACGGTGGACGCCGCACCGCTGGCGGCGATGCGCGACACCGCGCGGGCGAACGCCATCGGTGTGTTGCTGCAACACGAGGAAAGCGAATTCTGGGGCACGGTTCTGGATTACGTGTCTATGGGGCGTTTTCCAAACGTATCGGCGTGGCTGGGCTGGCGCGCGGACGACGAGGCGTTTGCGCACGCGGTGCTGCAACGGCTGGGATTGGCGGATTTTGCCGCGCGGCGCTATGCCACGCTGTCGGGCGGCGAGCGCCAGCGCGTGCGCACGGCGCAATTGCTGGTGCAGGCGCCGCGCTATCTGCTGCTGGACGAGCCGTTGCAGCATCTGGATTTGCGCCATCAGATACAGATACTCGATGTGCTGGCGGCTCCGGCGCGAGACGCGAAACACGGTCGCGGCGTGGTCGTGGTGCTGCACGACGTGCTGTGGCCCGCGCGGGTATGTACGCACGCGCTGCTGCTCGACGGCGCGGGCGGCGCGATCGCGGGCGTGGCGCGCGAGGTGTTGACGCAAAAAAATCTGGAAGCGCTGTTCGGCTGCGCCCTGCAAGCCGCCGGTGATAAAGCGGCGGCGGGCGCGGACGGGTTCGTGCCCGCGGGAACGGGCGGGTTCCTGCCCGCGCTATAATCGTTGTCTCATGATTAAAAAACTGATTGGCCGGGTTTTCTCCGGAAAGATGTTCGGTGGAAGCGGTAAATCCGCCGCCCAGGTGGTTCCCTTCAAAACGCATGGCGTGGCGCGGGCGCAAATCAGCCCCTGCGCGCTGAGCGTCACCGATACCTTGCAGGCGAAGGGTTACGCCGCGTTTGTGGTCGGCGGCGCGGTGCGCGATTTGTTGTTGAAACGCGAACCCAAGGATTTTGACGTGGCCACCAGCGCCACGCCGGAACAGGTGCGCGGGTTGTTTCGGCGCTCTCGCATCATCGGGCGGCGTTTTCAGATCGTGCATGTGATGTGCGGGCGCGAGACGGTGGAGGTGTCCACTTTTCGCGCTGCGCACGATTCCAGCGGCAGTGACGGCGAGGCGCGAGAGCCAAGCGACCACAAAGGCAAAACCGACGAACTCGGCCGCATTCTGCGCTACAACGTGTTCGGCAATCAGCAGCAGGATGCCACGCGCCGCGATCTTACCATCAACGCGTTGTTCTACGATCCCTCCACACAGGAGGTGCATGATTATCACGGCGGCGTGGCTGATCTGAAAAACAAGCGCCTGCGCTTGATCGGCGATCCGGTGCAGCGTTACCGCGAAGACCCGGTGCGCATGCTGCGCGCGGTGCGTTTCGCGGCGGCGCTGGATTTCGAGATTGATCCGGCCACGCGCAAACCCATCAACGAACTGGCCGATTTGCTGCAAAACGTCCCGCCCGCGCGCTTGTTCGACGAAATGCTCAAGCTACTGTTGTCGGGCCACGCGGTTGAAACCGTGAAGCAGCTGCGCAAAGAGGGACTGCACCACGGCTTGTTGCCGCTGCTGGATGTGATTCTGGAGCAGCCGCTCGGCGAGCGCTTTGTGATGCTGGCGCTGAAAAATACCGACCTGCGTATCCGCGCCGACAAGGGCGTATCACCGGCGTTTTTGTTTGCGACACTGCTGTGGCACGAGGTGCTGGCGGCGTGGAAATCCATTGAAAAAAACGGCGTGCCGACAATCCCGGCGCTCTACAAGGCGATGGATCAGGTGTTGCAGGCGCAGGGCGAAAAGCTGACGATACCGCGCCGCTTCGGCGGCGACATGAAGGATATCTGGGCGATGCAGCCGCGCTTTGAACAGCGCTCCGGGCGGCGCCCGTACCGCTTGATGGAGTTGCCGCGCTTTCGCGCGGGTTATGATTTTCTGCTGCTGCGCTGTGAAAGCGTCGAAATCGATGCCGAGATCGGTGAATGGTGGACGCAGTTTCAGGACGCCGGTGAAAACGTGCGCGAAACCTTGTTGAAAGCCGATACCGGCCCCGCCAAAAAACGCCGGCGGCGCAGAAAGCCCCGGGCCGATGGCACGGCCGCGGCTGCTGATGCTTGAGCATTTGCTTGGAAACCGCTTACATAGCGCTCGGCAGTAATCTCCGGGAGCCGCAACGCCAGTTGCAGGCGGGCTTTGAGGCGCTGGCGCGCCTACCCGGCACGCAACTGATCGTGCACTCATCGTTGTATCTCAGCGCACCGGTGGGTTACGCCGATCAACCGGATTTTGTGAACGCGGTGGCGGCGATACGCACAACGCTGGCGCCACACGCGCTGCTCGATGCGCTGCTCGCTATCGAACGCGAACACGGGCGCGTGCGCGAATTCGTCAATGCGCCGCGTACGCTCGATCTCGACATCGCGCTCTATGGCGAGCAGGTGATACACGAGCCGGGCTTGACGGTGCCGCACCCGCGCATGCATGAACGCGCGTTTGTGATGGCCCCGATGGCGGAAATCGCGCCGGATGCCGTGGTGCCCGGTCGCGGGCGGGTAAGCGAGTTACTGGCGGGTGTGGATTTGCATAGCGTAAGCGTGTTGAGGGAAGTCGCCGCATGAAACCGGCAGCCTTGCCCGAGCGCCTGCGCTACGTGGTGGTCGAAGGCCCCATAGGCGCGGGCAAAACCAGTCTCGCGCGTTTGCTGGCCGAACGCTGCGGTGGCTTGACACTGCTGGAAGACCCGGCGGCGAATCCGTTTCTCGGCGGTTTTTATCGCGATCCGGGGCGCAATGCCTTGCCTGCGCAATTATTCTTTTTGTTTCAGCGCGCGAATCAGGTGCGCGATCTCACGCAATCGGATTTGTTTCGCCAGGTGACGTTCGCCGATTTCATGTTCGAGAAAGACCCGCTATTCGCCAGCCTGACGCTGCGCGACGACGAACTGAAACTCTATCACCAGATTTACGCGCATCTGAAATTGCAAACGCCGGTGCCTGATCTGGTGATCTACCTGCAAGCCACGCCGCAGACGCTGATTGAGCGCGTGGCGCGCCGTGCCGCCGCCTACGAACGTGACATCACCGACGATTACCTGCTGCGTTTGAGCGACGCTTACACGCGCTATTTTCATCAGTACGGCGCCACGCAGCTGCTGATCGTGAATTCGGATAATTTAAACTTTGTTGATTCGATGGGCGATTTTGATTTATTGTTGCAGCGCATTGCCGCCATGCGTGGCCCGCGCGAGTTCTTCGGTTCCGGGCGTTGAATCATTCAAGTTAATTTAAGTAATTGTTTTTATTGAATAAATATCCATGAGACTGACCCTTTCCGCGCTGCATAAAATGACGCAGGATGGTGACAAGATCACCATGCTGACCTGCTACGACGCGAGTTTTGCCGCGTTGCTCGAAGCCGCGGGCGTGGAAACGCTGCTGATCGGCGATTCGCTGGGCAACGTGTTGCAGGGGCACGAGACCACGCTGCCGGTGACGCTGCGTGACATCGTTTATCACACCGCGTGTGTCGCGCGCGGCGCCAAGCGCGCCTTCATCATCGGCGACATGCCGTTCGGCACGTTTCAACTCGGCCCGGCGGATACGTTTCGCAACGCCGCCGAAATCATGGCGGCCGGCGCGCAGATGGTAAAGCTCGAAGGCGGCAAACCGATGGCGGAGACCGTGGCGTATCTGGTCGAGCGCGGCGTGCCGGTGTGCGGGCATTTGGGGCTGACGCCGCAATCGGTGCATCAGTTGGGCGGCTACAAAGTGCAGGGCCGCCAGCAAAGTGATGCCGAGCGCCTGCTCGAAGACGCCAAGCTGCTCGAAGAAGCCGGCGCGGGCATGCTGGTGCTTGAAGCCATACCCTCGCCACTGGCAAAACACGTGACCGAGGCGTTGACCATACCCACCATCGGCATCGGCGCCGGTGTCGATTGCTCCGGGCAAGTGCTGGTGCTGCATGACATGCTCGATGTGTTCCCCGGCAAAAAAGCCAAGTTCGTGAAGAATTTCATGCAAGGCGCGGGTTCGATACAGGTTGCAGTCGAGCGCTATGTGAAAGAAGTCAAAGCCAAGACGTTTCCCGACCGGGATCATTCCTTTTTATAGGACTCAGGATTGAGAATTCAGGATTGAGTAACCCCACTGCGGTGGGCTCAATCCTCAATCCTGAAAACTCAATCCTGAACTACACATGGACATCATCCACTCCGTAGCCGCCCTGCGCGAACGCCTGCAACGCGAGCCGAACAATGTGTTCGTTCCGACCATGGGCAATCTGCACGCCGGGCACATACAGCTTATCAACATCGCCAAGCCGCGCGCGGCATGTACGGTGGTGAGTATTTTCGTCAACCGATTGCAGTTCGGTCCGCGCGAGGATTTTGACAAGTATCCGCGCACGCTGACCGCTGATTGTGCCAAGCTCGAAGCCGCCGGCGTGGACGTGGTGTTCGCGCCCGATGAAGGCGAAATTTATCCCGAGCCCCAGGTCTACACCGTCGAGCCGCCGGATATCCAGCACGTGTTGGACGGCGCGGTGCGGCCGGGGCACTTTCGCGGCGTCGCCACCGTGGTGCTGAAACTGTTCAACATGGTGAATCCGCACTCGGCGATCTTCGGCAAAAAGGATTATCAGCAGTGCCTGGTGCTGAACAACATGGTGCGGCAACTGGCGCTGCCGATCGAGATTATTCTTGCCGAAACCGTGCGTGCGAAAGACGGCCTCGCGCTGTCGTCGCGCAATACGTATTTATCGCCGGAAGAACGCAAGGAAGCCCCGCGCCTGTATCAACTGTTGCGCCGCGCGCGCGATGAACTGCAAGCCGGCGCGCAGGACTATCAGCGCATTGAACTCGACGTGATGGCCGAACTCGCGAATCAAGGTTGGAAGCCTGACTACATCGCCGTGCGCCGGCAAAACGATCTGCTGCCGCCACAAAACGGCGAGCGCGAGCTGGTGGTGCTGGCGGCGGCGCGGCTCGGCAAAACGCGGCTGATTGATAATGTCGAAGTCGAGCGAGAGTCATAGTGTTATGTAGATATTTGTTTTAAAACAATATTTTGTGAGGTGAGCATGTCTGCCATCGAAACCGAACAGCAGTTGCGCGCGATGTATCTCCCAGCCAAGGAGCGCGCGGTGAAAAAGCAGATGCCGTGCCTCGATCAGCACTGCAAAAACTTTCTGACGCACGTGCGCTTTGCCGTGCTCTCGACCTGCGACGCCGAGGGCAACATGGATGCCTCGCCGCGCGGTGGTGAAGCTGGCTTTATCAAGGCCATCGACGATTACACCGTGATTATTCCCGACTGGACCGGCAATAACCGGCTCGATACCTTCGCCAATATTATTTCCACCCGCCGTATCGGCGCGATTTTCCTGGTGCCGGGCGTCGATGAAGCGCTGCGCATCAATGGTGCCGCGAGTTTGCGCAACGACGAAGCGTTTACCTCGCTGTGCGAAGTGAGCGGGCGTTCTCCCAAACTGGTCGTGCACATCACCGTGAAAGAGGCGTACCTGCATTGCGCCAAGGCGGTCATGCGCGGGCAGTTGTGGATGCCCGAGGCCCAAGTCGAACGAAAGGTGTTGCCGACGATGAACGAAATGCTGCGTGATCAGATCGGGCAGACGGAGCCCGCCGAACCGCAGGAAGTGATGTACGCGCGGCACGCGACGGAGCTTTTCTCCGCGAAGTAGTGGTTGCCCAACAGGAGCGCATCATGCAACCGGTGATTCATCTGAACTGGCTGGCGATCGTGGCGGCCATGGTTGCCGTGATGGTGATTGGTTTTCTGTGGTACGGCCTGCTGTTCGGCCGCGCATGGCTAAAGGAAATCGGCGTCGCCGAAGATCACAAGCCTGATCTGAAAGTCCTGCAACGCGGCATGATCTTGATGGTGATCGGCGCGTTTCTCATGGTCTACGTGCTTGCCCACAGCATCGAGGTATGGCGTCCTTCGTCGTGGAAGTTAAGCCCTGACCAGCCGCCCGCGACGTATGGATTCTTCGGCGCATTTTTTCCGTGGCTGGGTTTTTACATCCCGCTGCTGTTAAACAGCGTGGCGTGGGAAGGCCGCTCGTGGAGGCTCTTTGGCATCAACGCTGGCTACCATCTGGCATCGCTGATGACGGCGGCGATGATTCTGTCTTTCTGGCGCTGAGCGCCGCGGCGCGTGCGAGTTCGTTATTCCGCGGGCGACAGCACGTGGATCACGCGCCCCGCCAGCATGTCCTTGACCTTCGCGCCATAGGCCACCATGTGCGGCGCTGTGGCATGCGCTTTTAACGCGGCGGTATCGCGCCACTTTTCAACAAAGACGAAAGTATTCGCGCCGAACTTCGTCTGAAAACTGCCCATACCCTCGGCATCGACGGCGAGACTGTATTCGATGCAACCGTCCTCGGCGCGCACGGCGGGAATGTTGGCACGGGCGATGGCGAGCACGTTTTCACGTTGGCCGGGGTTGGCGGTGATGAGGGCGATGACGTGGATCATGGGGGCTCCTGTGAGAATAGCGCCGCCTATGCTACTTGAACAGCCAGCGAAAGTGTAACGACAGGTGTGTGGTGCCGGGAGCCGGAATCGAACCGGCACGCTGTTGCCAGCGCGGGATTTTGAGTCCCGTGCGTCTACCAATTCCGCCATCCCGGCAGGGGAAGCCAACTGGAAGGCGCGGATTATAGCGCCGACCGCCGGCAATCGCTACTGCGTATAATCCGCGCGATGTTTCTGCAAGATTTCGATTTCGAATTGCCGCCCGAGTTGATCGCGCAGGCGCCGGCGGGCGAGCGCACCGCCAGCCGTTTGTTGCGGCTGGATGGCGTGAGTGGCGCGCTGGCCGACTGCCGTTTTGCGCAATTGACCAAATTCGTGTTGCCGGGCGATGTGATGATTTTCAACGACACGCGCGTGATCAAGGCGCGGCTGACCGGCGCCAAGGATAGCGGCGGCAGGATCGAGGTGCTGATCGAGCGTGTGCTGGCGGCGGATCGCGCGCTGGCGCAGGTGCGCGCGAGCAAGTCGCCGCGCGCGGGCAGCCGACTATTGTTGGCCGGCGGCGTGGAGGTCGAGGTAATCGGTAGGCAAGGCGAATTTTTCGAGTTGCACTTCGAGGATTGCACGGATATTTTTGCGCTGCTGGAGTGCCATGGCTCGGTGCCGCTGCCGCCGTATATCACGCATGACGCCGGCGCGGCGGACGAGGCGCGCTATCAAACGGTCTACGCGCGCGCGCCGGGGGCGGTGGCCGCGCCCACGGCGGGGCTGCATTTTGATGCGTCGATGCTGGAAGCGCTAAAACAACGGGGCGTGACCATCGCGCATATCACGCTGCACGTCGGCGCGGGCACGTTTCAGCCGGTGCGTGTAAGCGATTTGCGCGAGCATCAGATGCACAGCGAGTGGTACGACGTGCCGCAGCCGGTGGTGGATACCATCGCGGCGGCGCGCTCGCGCGGTTCGCGGGTGATGGCGGTGGGCACCACCAGTCTGCGCGCGCTGGAATCCGCGGCGGCGGGCGGCGAACTCAAGGCCGGCACGGGCGATACGCGCTTGTTCATCACGCCGGGCTACGAATTCAGGGTGATTGACCGTTTGCTGACGAATTTTCATTTGCCTAAATCCACGTTAATGATGCTGGTGTCGGCGTTCGCGGGCATGGAGAATATTCGCCGCGCTTACCAGCATGCGATTGCGCAACGCTACCGTTTTTTCAGCTATGGCGATGCGATGCTGATCGAGAAGAAAACCCCATGACCCGCTTGCAGCCGCACACTCGCGACGCCTACCGGCATTTCATCACCATCACCACGCGCTGGATGGACAACGATGCGTATAGTCATGTGAATAATGTTGTGTACTTGCGTATGCCGAACACGGGGTCATGAAAATGGATTTTCAGATCAGCGGCACGGATGGTCTCGCGCGGCGCGGCATGCTGCGCACCGCGCACGGCGTCATCGACACGCCCACCTTTATGCCCGTGGGTACGTATGGCACAGTCAAGGCCATGCGGCCAACGGATTTGCGCGAGATCGGCGCCCAAGTTGTGCTGGGCAATACCTTTCACCTGTGGCTGCGACCGGGGCTGGAAGTCATCGCGGCGCACGGCGGCCTGCACCGTTTTATGGGTTGGGACGGGCCGATACTCACTGATTCGGGCGGGTTTCAGGTGTTCAGTTTGGGCGCGCTGCGCAAAATCACCGAGGAAGGCGTCAAATTCCAGTCGCCGGTGAATGGCGATGCGTGTTTTCTGTCGCCCGAAGAATCGATGCACATCCAGTGCGTGCTCAATTCCGACATCGTGATGGTGTTCGACGAATGCACGCCGCATCCGGCCACTGAGAGCGAGGCGCGCGCGTCGATGGAGCTGTCGCTGCGCTGGGCGGCGCGCTCCAAAAACGCCCATGGTGGCGACGGGGGCAACCCCAATGCGCTGTTCGGCATTGTGCAGGGCGGCATGTTCGAACACCTGCGTGATGCGTCGCTGGCTGGCCTGCAGGACATCGGTTTTGACGGCTATGCCATTGGCGGCCTGTCGGTGGGCGAGCCCAAGGAAGACATGCTGCGCATTTTGAATCACACCGCGCCGCGCCTGCCGGCGGATAAGCCGCGTTATCTGATGGGTGTCGGCACGCCGGCGGATATCGTCAACGCGGTGGCGGCGGGCATCGACATGTTCGACTGCGTGCTGCCCACGCGCAATGCGCGCAACGGCTGGCTGTATACCAGCGAAGGCGTCATCAAGTTGCGCAATGCGCGGTATCGCGACGATATGGCGCCGCTGGACCCGGCGTGCGGGTGTTATACCTGCACCCATTTCACCCGCGCCTATCTGCACCATCTGCAAAAGATCAATGAAATCCTCGGCGCGCAGTTGAATACGCTGCATAACCTGCATTTTTATCAGCAGTTTATGCGCGGCTTGCGCGAGGCCATTACCGCCGGAAATCTAGCGTCGTATGCAGCGGGATTGCGTCTGAATGGTGAGTCTCAGGACGTGGAAATAGGTTAAAATACAAGGGTTTTGGCGTGGGCGGGCTTGAAAATCTGGCCTCTCGCCACAAGCTGAACAAAAGCCGTTTTTCCGGGAGAGGATTACCAAATGTTTATCAGTCAGGCATGGGCGCAGGGCGCGCCGGCATCACCACAAGGCGGCGGCATCGAAAGCATGCTGCTGATCGTGTT
>CAWUUY010000182.1:0-5838 GCA_963924885.1 uncultured Burkholderiales bacterium
ATCAGCAATAATGAGGCCGCGCTGCGCCTGAACAACGCACGCACAATTATGTTCAAAACCATTTTTAATCGATCGAAAACGGCCGCCTGCGATTGCTCACACCCCGCCTCGCTCAGACTCATACTTGGATTGGAATGTACTGAGAACGACGCAAGGCAAGCAAGCCGCACAATGGGTGCTTGCCAGCCGCTGCCCGCGATGCGGCGGCGCCAAGACACGCCCTTCGCTGACCGCTTATGTGTATTGCGATTATTGCGGGTCGCTTGCCGACTATGATTTTCGCAAGGCGCTGCGAAGCGCCGGCGCAATTGCCGGGACCGGTCTACGAGGCGCTGCTCGCCCGCCTGAACAAGCCGCTGGAGAAAGCGTTCGCGACCGGCTACCGGGGCGCCTATCAGGCGTTGCAGGAGCGGCTTTTTGATGCGTGGGTGACGGCCTGCCCGTTGTCGTGTCCGCCGCGCATCGCGCAGGCAGACTATCGCCAAGGGTATGTGGTTTTTCTGGCGGCTACTGCAACGGCGCGCGGTGCTCCATCTGCGAACGCTGCGGCGCCGAAGTCGCCTATTCGCATGCGCTGTGCTGCGACGGTTGCGGCAAGCACCTCACGCTCGCGCGGCACCTCACCCACGCATCGCACGATGCGCTGAATTGCCCGTACTGCCGGCGCCGGATCTCGCTTCAGGGCCTGGTTTGGCCTGAAGTCGTGCTCACGGATTACACCGTCGCAGGCTGAGCTTCTGGCCGCCCGGCGGCTGGAGGTGGGAACGTTTCGTAGGCGTATTTTCCGGCCCCCGAGGGTGTTTCGCTCGATTCTTTGTTGCAGTACCGCAACGTACCGGAATTCCCAGTACTTTCGTACACTCACCGTACGAATTTAAAGCGTTACATTCATATAATTTATTATCTATCTGTTTTTATTCAATTTTATCATTTTTATGAATTTCGATTTTAAGCCGACAAACATGACATAAGTCATTGTCCCTAAAAAGAAATTAGCCATTTTCATTGACCCGAAATAAGTACCTCGCCTATAGTGGGAAAAAGTGGTAAAAAGTGGGAAACAGGTGTGAATAAGTCATCCGCTCAGCGGTAGTTAGTGAGTACCCACCCATCACGTTTTTCGGCGGAGGAAACCGGTGTTTCGCGGCATTGCGCAAATCAATCTCGACAGCAAGGGCAGGCTCGCTGTACCGGCGCGTCATCGCGATGTGCTGCTTGAGCGCTGCCGCGGCCATCTGGTGATTACGGCGGATGCCGACCGCTGCCTGCTGGTCTACCCGCTGCCGGAATGGGAGGTGATCCAGCAAAAACTCGAAGGGCTGTCGAATCTCGATACACGCGTGCGTGAGTTGCAGCGCCGCCTGATCGGTTTTGCGGTCGATACCGAAATGGATGCCGCCGGCCGCGTGCTGTTGTCGCCGGCGCTGCGACAGTACGCGCAACTCGACAAAGCCGTGGTGCTGGTCGGTCAGGGCAAGAAATTTGAAGTGTGGAATCAGGAGCACTGGGACAGCCGCATGGAGGCCCCCGGCGCACTTGCGCCCGGCGGATTGCCGCCGGAGCTGGAGGGCTTTTCCTTGTGAGCGCAGGCGAGCACCAGGCAGTGATGCTGGCGCAGGCGGTTGACGGATTGAATGTGCAGGGAGCGCGCGCGGACGGGGTCTATGTGGACGGCACGTTTGGACGCGGCGGGCATAGCCGGCGAATTTTGCAGATGCTGGGCGGCGGGGGAAGGTTGATTGCGCTGGATCGTGATCCGGATGCGATTCATGCGGGTGCGGCGATCACGGACAAACGTTTCACGTTGTTGCACGGATGGTTTGGCGAGTTGCGCGAGTTGTTGGCGGGCGCGGGTGTGAAAAAAGTGGACGGGATGTTGCTCGATCTGGGCGTGTCTTCTCCGCAGTTGGACGATGCGGAGCGCGGTTTCAGTTTTCGGTTCGACGCGCCGCTGGATATGCGCATGGATACCAGCCGCGGTTTGACCGCGGCGCAATGGCTGGCAACGGCGGATGAAGCCGACATCAGGGAGGTTATAAAAAATCATGGCGAAGAGCGGTTTGCTAAACAGATTGCAGCAGCGATTGTTGCTGCGCGAGCGGGGGGGGATCTCCGTACCACACGACAACTTGCCACGCTCGTGGCGGACACCGTCCCGTCGCGGGAGCCACGCCAGGACCCTGCGACGCGCACGTTTCAAGCTCTACGGATTCACCTCAATCAGGAACTCGAGGAGCTGTCCCTAGTGTTGCCGCAGTGCATGGATCTGCTGAACCCCGGCGGACGTCTGGCGGTGATTAGTTTTCACTCGCTGGAGGATCGTATCGTCAAGCGCTTTATGCGCGAGGCGGTGGCGGGCGCGCGGGTGCCGGCGCGGCTGCCGCTGCGGTCGCACGAAATGCCCCAGCCGTTAATGCGGTTGATCGGCAAGGCGCAGAGGCCCGCCGATGAAGAAGTCGCGCGCAATCCGCGCGCGCGCAGCGCGACGCTGCGCGTGGCGGAAAGAACCTGAGGCAGCGCACGGATGATGACGCGACTCAACCTCGTGCTGCTGGCGGTGTTGATCGCGTGCGCGCTCGGCACGGTCAGCGCGCAACACAAGGCGCGGAAGCTCTACGTGGAATTGCAACTCGAGCAGGAACTCGAAAAGCGGTATGACGTGGAGTGGGGACAGTTGCAACTCGAACAAAGCACCTGGGCAATGCACGCGCGCATCGAAAAAATCGCCACTCAGCAATTGCGCATGCGCGCGCCGTCGTCCGCACGCACGCAAGTGGTTGCGCCACTGGCGCCGGTAACGCCGGTAACGCCAGCGGATGCCGTGAACCCGGAAAGCGCCCGGTGAAGCGGCTCGCGCCGATGGCCGGCAAGCGGCTGGAACACCGCGGCGATGCGTCGCGTGCCGCCATGCAGGAAGCGCCGCAACTGCCGAAATGGCGTTCGGCGGCGTTGCTCGCGGGACTCTTCGCGTGCTTCGCGGTGCTGACTGGCCGCGCGGTGTACTTGCAGGGGCTGAACAACGATTTTCTTCAGGCCAAGGGCGAGTCGCGTTACTCGCGCGCGATTGAAATCTCCGCCACGCGCGGCATGATCGTTGACCGCAACAACGAGCCGCTGGCGATATCCACGCCGGTGGAATCCGTGGCGGCGAGTCCCGCCGATATCGATATCACGCCGGAACAGTCGCGCCGGCTTGCCAAGCTGCTGCAAACCGACGTGGCGGATTTGCAGCGCAAGTTCGAGGACACGCGCCGCGAGTTCGTGTACCTGAAGCGCCAGTTGCCGCCGGAGCAGGCCGCCAAAATCGTCGAACTGAATATTCCGGGCGTGTTCCTGCAACGCGAATTCCGCCGCTATTACCCGGCGGGCGAGGTGGTGGCGCACATCATCGGCTTTACCAACGTCGATGACAAAGGACAGGAGGCGCTGGAACTCGCGTTCGAGGACAAGCTGCGCGGCGAGCCGGGCCATCGCCGCGTCATCAAGGATCGCAAGGGCCGCATCGTCGAGGATATCGACAGCATCCGCGCGCCCCGGCACGGCGAGCGTCTGAAGTTGTCGATAGACGCCAGGATTCAATACCTCGCCTTTCGCGAGTTGAAGAAGGCGATCACCGAACATCGCGCCAAGGCGGGCGGCATCGTGGTGCTGGATGCGCAAACCGGCGAGGTGCTGGCGATGGCGAATTTCCCCACCTACAACCCGAACAATCGCAGCACGCATGACCCGTCGCGCGCGCGCAATCGCGCGGTCACCGATTTGTTTGAACCGGGATCGACGTTAAAGCCGTTTACCGCGGCCGCCGCGCTGGAGACCGGCACGGCCAGCGCCGATTCGGTGATCCAGACCGCGCCGGGCCAACTCACGATAGGCAAGGCCACTATACGCGATGTGCATCCGAATGGCGCCCTGACCGTGGCGCAGGTGATCCAGAAGTCATCCAACGTCGGCGCCGCCAAGCTCGCACTGGGCTTGCAGCCGGAAACGCTGTGGAGCCTGTTCCATCGCGTCGGCTTCGGCACGACGCCGCAATCGGGCTTTCCGGGCGAAGTGGCGGGCCGTCTGCGCGCGCACGAGAAATGGAAGCCCATCGAACAGGCCACCATGTCGTACGGCCACGGTATCTCGGTTTCGCTGCTGCAGCTGGCGCGCGCCTATAGCATCTTTGCCACCGACGGCGAATTGAAATCGCCCACACTTCTCCAGCGCGCGAACGGCGCGCCGGTGGAGTCAACACGCGTGATTTCCGTTCAAACCGCGCAGGCGGTGCGCAAAATGCTGGAAATGGCGGTGCAGACCGGCGGCACCGCCCCCCGCGCGCAAATCGTGGGTTATCGCGTGGCGGGCAAAACCGGCACCGCGCACAAACTCGAAGGCCGCGGCTATGCGGCCAATCGCTACATTTCGTCCTTCGTTGGTTTTGCGCCGGCATCGAATCCACGGCTGATTATCGCGGTGATGATCGACGAGCCGAGCGCCGGACAGCATTACGGCGGCGCGGTGGCGGCCCCCGTGTTCAGTGAGGTGGCGGGAGGCGCGCTGCGCCTCTTGGCGGTGCCGCCTGACGCGCCGATGGACAAGCTGGTGCTGCCGCCCGCGGCCGCGCCCGAAATCAAGGAAGAAGTGTGAGCGCCGTGGCCGGCATCAATAGCGGCATGATCGACGCGCTGGGCATCCGGCGATTGGTCAGCGACAGCCGCGAGGTGCGCACGGGCGATACCTTTGTGGCGTATCGCGGCGAACAGCGCGACGGGCGCAATTTTATTGCACAGGCCATTGCGGCGGGCGCTACCTCGGTGTTGTGGGAATCCTCTGGCTTTCAATGGAAATCGTCGTGGCGCGCGCAGCAACTCGCGGTGCCGCAATTGCGCCGGAACATCGGCCTTATCGTCAGTCACGTGTATGGTCGCCCCAGTTCGCGGCTGTGGATGGTGGGCGTCACCGGTACAAACGGCAAAACCTCGTGCAGTCAATGGATTGCGCAGGCGTTCAATAAACTTAATCGCCGCTGCGCGCTGGCGGGCACGCTGGGCAACGGGTTTCCTGGCACGCTGGAAGCCGGCGTCAATACCACGCCGGATGCGGCTTGGCTGCACGGCAAGTTGCGCGACTGGAATCGCGAAGGCGCCGAGGCGGTGGCGATGGAAGTATCGTCGCACAGCCTTGAACAAGGGCGCGTGGCCGGTGTCGAATTCGACGTGGCCCTGTTTACCAATCTCACGCGCGATCACCTCGATTATCACGGTACCATGGCGAAGTATCGCCGGGCGAAGGCGCGGCTGTTCGAGTGGGACACGCTGAAATGGCGGGTGCTGAACTTTGACGACCGTTTCGGCGTGACATTGGCACAGCAAACCCGCCCCGGTTGCGTGTTGGGCTACGGCTTCACCCGGCCCGCCGCCGGTCGCCGCCTGCCGTGCGTGCAGGGGCGCAATCTGCGCCTGACATTAAGCGGCGTGTCCTTTGATGTCGCCACGCCGTGGGGCGCGGCCACGGTGCGCAGCAACGTGCTGGGGCGATTTAACGCCTCCAATCTGCTCGCCACGCTGGCGGTGCTGCTGGCGAGCCATGTTGAACTGAGTGACGCGGTGCGCGTGCTGGCGGAGATCGAAGCCGTACCGGGTCGCGCGGAGCGATTCGGCGGCGCCGCAAAACCGCTGGTGGTGGTGGACTACGCGCACACGCCCGATGCGCTGGAAAAGATTTTGCTTGCGCTGCGCGAAGTGGGGGGCGCGCGTGCCAGAATCACCTGCGTGTTCGGCTGCGGCGGCGACCGTGATCGCGGCAAGCGCGCAATGATGGGGCGCATCGCCACCCGCCGCGCCGACCGTGTGATCG
>CAWUUY010000183.1:0-4647 GCA_963924885.1 uncultured Burkholderiales bacterium
CGGCTGGTCGCTTCAACCAGCGACGATTATCGTGAGCAGTTGCTTGGCTTGGTGGCTATTTGATGCAATTGCCCTGGGTGCCAGCGTGTCGTTGCTACTGCCGGGCAGGAAACCGACGATGATGCGGATAGGGCGGGTGGGGTAGGAGGATTGTTGCGCGCACGACCATGAAGAAACTACCGCAAGCGACAATGCCAGTGTTGCCGGGAGGTAGTGCGGTGAACGCCGGGTGTTCATGTTCAATTTATTTTTCAGGAACATTTTCGCTTAAGCGATATTTCTTAACCATTTGCTTGAATTCGATAGTGTCAGGTATGAAATCACTTTACGGGCTTGTGCTACCAGCTTCCACCGTGTGATGCAGGCGAATGCGATAATCGTCCCTTGCGGCGCATTGATGAGCGGCCGCGAAACTCACGCAGTGGGACTGGCCGCTCGAACCCTTGAGGTTCTAAGCGGAATGATTTTAAGTATTTGTTTTTAAATTCTTATTTATACAAGAGCCTGCATTGCCGAATTCTTCCGCCACTGCCGTCGTCGATCACCGCGCATTCATCGCACTGATGATCGTTGCCGCATTTGTGATCGCGGGCGGCATTCATTATCAGACGCCAATGCTGGCGCGCATCGCGGCGGAATTCAACGCCAGCCCCGCCGCGGTGGGCTGGATACCAACGCTGTCGTTTGGCGGCATGCTGGTGGGCGTGGCGTTTTTTGTGCCGCTGGGGGATCGACTGAACAAGCGCTGGCTCATCATCGCCATGATCGCCATGCTGGCCGTGGCGCAGGCGGTGATGGTGGTGGCGCCGTCGATCACGGTGCTGGCGGCGGCGAGTTTCGTCACGGGCGTTTGTTCGTCGGTGGGGCTGGTGTTTATTTCCATCGTGGCCGAGATCGCGCCGGAAAAACATCGCGGGCGCGCGGTGGGCACGCAATTGATGGCGATGTTCATTGGTATTCTGTTCGCGCGCATCGCGGGCGGCTTGATCGCCACGCACTTCGGTTGGCGCTGGAGCTATGTGGTGTCCACCGGCATGCTGATCGCGCTGCTGCTGGCCCTGCTGGCATGGCTGCCGAACACGCGCGCCACGTCGAGCCTGTCGTATCGTGAACTGCTGTGGTCGATTTTTGTCATCATGCGCCAGCACGGCAATGTGCAGCGCGCGGCGTCGATACAATTTTTGCTCGGCATTTGCTACGGCGGATTCTGGGCGGTGATGGCGCCGATGATGGCGGTGCTGCATCACCTGGGGCCGACGGAGGCGGGCCTCATCGGCATACCGGGCGCCGCGGGCATACTGGTGGCGCGGCCCGCCGGCCGCTGGATGGATCGGTCGGGCGCGGTGCCGGTGGTCACCACCGGCGTGTGCGTGATGATCGCTGCGTGGCTGGCCTTCGGGTTTGCCGGGTTGTCGATCGTGTTCATAGTGCTGGGCGCGATGCTGCTCGATTGCGGGCTGCGCACCGCGATGGTGGCGAATCAAACGCTGGTCAACAGCGCGGTGCCAGATTCACGCGCGCGCGCCAACACCATTTTCGGCATGCACGTGTGGTGCGGCAACGCGGTCGGCGCGTTCTTGACCAGCACCGCGTTTGCCTTGTACGGCTGGCTCGCCGTGTGCGCGATTGCAATGGCTGCTTCGCTGTGCGCGCTGCTGATTCATTGGGGTGTTATGCCGATAGGCAAGACAAAATCTGTGTGAACACGCGCAGTTCGGAATCACGCTTGCGGCGCGCCGGTTGATGGAATAGATTGGCGAGCCGGTGTTGAACGCTGGCGGAAATTTAAAATCACCGCGAGGTCACAAGGATGAGCGACTGGAGCAAGGTAACGCGGCCGATACCCGTGCCGAACGAGTGGACAAAACCGTTCTGGGAATCCGCCAAAAATAACGTACTGGCGCTGCAACGCTGTCAGGAGTGCAAGCACTTTCAGCATCCGCCGTACGCCACCTGTGTGAACTGCATGAGTATCGATCTGAAGTTCGAGCCGGTGAAGAGCAAGGGCAAGATCTACGCCTACACCATCATGTATCACACTGGCGACAAGCGCTTTGCGTCGGCGGTGCCGTACGCCAGCATCATTGTTGAACTCGATGAGGCGCCCGGCGCGCTGATGGCGGGCAATCTGCTCGACGCGATATACACTGAAGCCAAGGTCGGACGCCGCGTGGAAGTGGTGTTCCAGCCGCTCAATGATGATTTCACGCTGCCGCAGTTCCGGCTGGCGAAAGATTAAGGGGTAATGCGATGTGGGATAACCGTTGCAAGATAGCGGTGAGCGGCGTGGGTTTTTCCAAGGCCACGCGCACGGCGGAAAAACCGTTGGCGGCGCACGCACTGGAGGCGGTGAAGGAGGCGGTCGAAGACTCCGGCCTTAAAATGTCAGACATCGACGGACTGGCGACCTACCCCGAGTTGCCGGCGACGGGGCATGCCGAAGTGGATGGCATTTCCATCGTGTCGGTGAACTGCATGATGGCGATGCTGAAGCTGCCGAACCTGACCTGGCACATACAAACGGGTTCGGTTAACATCGGCGGGGCGGTACAGCAGGCGGTCAACGCGCTGCTCGCTGGCGTGTGCAAGTACGCGGTGGTGTGGCGCGCGATGCACAATCCGAAAGGCACGTATCAAAATCTGCCGGGTGCTTACGCCAATGGCGCGCTGCAATTCACCGGGCCGTATGGCTTTGGCGGGCCAGGGCAGGGCATGGCGGTGGCGTACACGCGCTGGCTGGAAAAAAACAATCAGATGCGCGAAAAAATGGCCACGCTCGCCGTCACGCAGCGCAAGCACACGCAAAAAAATCCGCTCGCGTACTTTTACGGCACGCCGCTCACGCGCGAGGACTATCTGAATTCACGCATGGTGGCGTATCCGTTTTGCCTTTATGACTGCGATATTCCGGTGCAGGGCGCGTGCGCCATTGTGCTCACCGCCGCCGACCGTGCGCGCGATCTCAAGCCCACGCCCGCTTACCTTGCCGGTTACGGTCAGCGCCTGCATTTTGAAGTGGCGGGCCGCATCGGCAGTCTGTCCAGTTACATGGCGGGCGGCAGCAGTTCGGCCAAACTCACGTGGGAGCGTTCGGGCTTTACGCCGAAAGACGTGGACGTGGCACAGATTTACGACGGCTTTTCCGCGTCGGTGATCTATGGCCTGGAGTCGTACGGTTTTTGCAAGGAAGGCGAAGCGCTCGACTTCATTCAGGACGGCCGCATCGAATTGGATGGCGATCTGCCGCTCAACACTTTCGGCGGCAGCCTCGGCACCGGGCGCATACACGGCCTGTGGCACATCATCGAGGGCGCGTTGCAGGCGTCGGGGCGCGCGGGCGCGCGGCAAGTGAAGGATGCCAAAGTGTCCTTTGTCGGCGCCAGCGCGCCGATCGTGCAGGGCACCACGTTTATTTTCGTCAACGAGCCGTATTGAATCGTCAACTTCGCGAAAGGAAATCCAGCATGGCACTCATCGAACAAAATGTAATGGTCACCACCAAGTACGGCAAATGTCCGTCATTCGCGGCATGTCCTGACGCGCCAGGTTCCTATCCCGGCATTATTCTGTACATGGATGCGCCGGGGTTCCGCGAGGAGTTGTGCAACATGGCGCGGCGCATCGCCAAGCGCGGTTACTTTTGCCTGCTGCCCGACATGTATTACCGTCTCGGCACTGTGCGCTTTGACATCCCGCGCCGCAACGACCCAATGTCCGCGGTCATCAAAGCCTCGATGAATAGCCTGACTAATGCGGATGTCGCCGACGACACCGGCGGGTTCATCGCCTGGCTGGACGCGCAGGACAAAGTCAAAGCCGGCCCGATGGGCTGCGTGGGTCACTGCATGAGCGGATGCTACATCACCACGGTATCGGCTCGCTTTCCCACGCGCATGATGGCCGCCGCCTCGCTCTACGGCGTCAACATCGTCACCGACAAACCGGATTCACCGCACCTGCTGGTCGATAAAATCAAGGGCGAGCTTTACTATGGATTCGCCGAAACCGACGGCTCGGTGCCGCCGAATGTGATTCCCACGCTCACTGAGGCGCTGAAAAAAGCCGGTACCAAACACACGCTCGAAGTGCTGCCCGGCACGCTGCATGGCTACTGCTTTTCGGAGCGCGCGTCGTATAACCCGGTGGCGTCCGAGCACTCGTGGGAGAAGATATTCGATCTGTGGGAGCGCAATCTCAAGAAGGGCTAACCGAGCATGGCTGCGTTCAGCGTATCAAGCGCTGAACGTAGTCCTCACCCAGCCCCACGGCAACATAGTGCGCGCGCGCTTTCTCCAGGCGCGTAAACACGTCGTCGAACCCGGTGGAGTTGCCCTGCGGATCGACATACATCAGGCTGCCCGTCACCTGAAACAGCGTGATCATCTCCGTGCAGCCTTCCGGCACCACCAGCGTGTGCGTCTCGCCCGGCGGCTCGAAAATGTAGCTGCCTTCCTCGGCCACCCAGTCGTGCTCCAGATACAGCCAGCGGCCCTTGAACACCCATGCATGCACGCCGCCCGAGTGACGATGGCGCGCGATCATGCCGGCCTTGGTGACGCGCATCACGTGCGTGTATTGGCCTTGCGTGACATTAAATTGCAGCGGGCGCACGGCAACGTGTTCCGCCAGCGGCACCCACACACGCGG
>CAWUUY010000184.1:0-3269 GCA_963924885.1 uncultured Burkholderiales bacterium
GCTGGCTTCGAAGCCCGGCAAGCCGGATTCGGCGATGGTCGGCGCACTCGGTATCAGCGCCGAGCGTTGCTGCGTGCCGACACCCATCAAGCGCAGTCTGCCGGTTTTAACATGCGGTTGCACCACGGGCAGGTTGTCGAATAACACCTGCAACTGCCCCGCCAGCGTGTCGGTGAGTGCCAGACTGCTGCCTTTATACGGCACATGCAAGAGATCGATTTTCGCCAGCACTTTCAGATACTCGGTTGAAAGGTGTGCCACCGAGCCGTTGCCCGAGGTGCCGTAATTCAAGCGCCCCGGTTGTGTGCGCGCGAACGCGATGAAGTCCTTGAGGTTTTTTACCGGCAGCGACGGATGCACCGTCAGCACAAACGGGCTGATGGTCGCCAGCGACACCGGCGCAAAATCGCGCTGCGCGTCGTACGGCATCTTCGCGTTCATGCTCGGATTGATCGTCAGCGGCCCGGGGCTGCCCATCATCAGCGTGTAACCATCGGGCGCGGACCTCGCCACCACCTCGGCGCCGATCACACCACCCGCGCCGCCGCGGTTTTCGACCACGAAGGTGTGGCCGAGTGCTTCGGTAAGGCGCTGCGCCAGCGTGCGCGCTACCAGATCAGTGCCACCGCCCGCCGCGAACGGCACGATGAGACGCACGGGTTTGGCGGGGTAGGCCTGCGCGTGCGCTGCACCCGCCCATGTCGTCGATAGAAATATCAATAAAAAAAAATAGTTACGCATGGATCACTTTTGCCATGCTTTCGGCGCCAACCGCGCCTGCCCGTAAAATTCCAACAACTCCTTCAGCCGCGCGCGCGGCGCCATCGCCTGATAGTAACCACGGCGCGACGGCGACAAACCGCTGGTGCGTTTGAGATCAACCAGCGATTCGGCCATTTTGATCCACGCCGCCAGCGAATCCATCACCGGCACATCGTCCACGCGGTTGATGCCATTCTTCGCAAGCAGCACACACAGCGGCGCTTCGCCGGGAATAATCACGTCCGCGCCATCGGCAATCATTTTGCGGGCGGATACCTTGAAGCGCTCGATCAACTCCGCCGGGTTGCTGTAGCCCTTCAACACGTCGGCAAAGGTAAAGCCCACCTGGCGCGCCGCGACAAAACGGCTGCTCAGGCCATAACGATGCGCGTTGTCCGCCAATTGCCCGGCCATGCCCTCAATAAAATTAAGGATGCCGAATTTCTCGCCCAGCGTGCAGGCAAACAACATCGCCGATTCGCCGTAGCCCACCGCCGGAATATTGATCGACGCGCGCGTTTCGCGCAGCATGATGTCGGGGATGCTGCTGATCGCATAAGCGTCATAACCCGCTTCTTCGGCGGCAATGCCCGCCATCAAAAACTGCGGCGCATGCAGGCGCTGAATCACATCAAAACAAATATCGGTGCCGGGGTAATTGGTCGGATACGTGCCCTCCGCCATGCCATGCATGACAATCTCGGTATCGGGCCGCGCGACTTTTTTAAAATGCGCGGCGAGCGCGTCGTTGTAAGCGGGCAATTCCTGCAACACGGTAAAGCTTTGATGCCAGATGCGCATGGCCATGATTTCACATTCCTTATCGGGGTAAACTTACAAGCAACATTTTCCAAACCCTGTCATTCCCGCGCAGGCGGGTATCCCCTTCCCTTGGGGAAGGTAAGATGGGGAACCCTTTCCGCAAGTGGCACGGTGTTATGGGTTCCCGCCTTCGCGGAAACGATAGTTTGAATACTAATCGCACTTATTCAGATGAAGCTGAATTGTAGCTTGAGGGAGAACAAAACGTGAGCATCACCTCGCACACTTTCGACGTAGTCGTCGCCGGCTGCGGCATCGCCGGCCTATCCGCCGCCGTTTCCGCTGCCGAAAAAGGCGCACGCGTCGCCGTGCTTGAACGCGCGCCCATCGAGGAACGCGGCGGCAACACCCGCTACACCGATGCCTATCTGCGCATGAAAAGCGACACCGAAGTCACCGACGACTTTGAAACCCATCTCGCGGAAAACGGCGGCGGCTACCTCGACCCAGAGCTGGTCAAGCACACCACCGGCGCGTACGAACAATGGCCCGCCATCGTCAAAACGCTCTCTTTCGCCGACCCGGAACTCATCGCCGCCTTCGCCAACGGCTGCGGCCCCACCGTGCAATGGCTCAAAACGTTCGGCGTGAAATTTGATTTTCTACCAACGCAATTTTTAACCAAATCGCAGCCGCGTTTGCTGCCCATCGGGGGCGGCCTCGCGCTGTTGGAAGCGCTCGCCGCCGCTGCCGAAAAGCTCGGCGTGAAAGTTTTCTACGAAACCACCGCTACCGCGCTCCTGCAAAGCGAACAAGGTGCGGTCACCGGCCTCATCGCTCGCGACAAACACGGGCATCCGCAACACGTCATGGGCAAAGTCATCCTCGGCTGCGGCGGCTTTGAAGGAAATGCAGAAATGCAGACGCGCTACATCGGCCCGCGCGCGGTGTATCTGCGCCCGGTGGCGCGCGGCGGCTATTACAACAAGGGCGAAGGCATTCGCATGGCGCTGGATATCGGCGCGGCGTCCTGCGGCGATTTCGGCAGCTACCACGCTGAACCGATTGATCCGCGCTCCGGCAAGCCGGAGCCGTCGGTGTTCATCTTCCCCTACGGCATTCTGGTGAATCAGGAAGGCCAGCGCTTCACCGACGAAGCCCCCGGCACGGTGGACGCCGTGTACGAATCCATCACCCGAAAAATCTTCAACCAAACCAACGGCATCGCCTACGCCATCCTCGATCAGAAAATCCACGACGTGCCGAATTACCAATTAGGATTGCGCAGCGACGCGCCGCCGATCAGCGGCGCGACACTGGCCGAACTCGCAGGCAAGCTCGGAACGCCCGTCGATACACTGGAACAAACGGTGAAAACGTACAACGCCACTTGTGTCTCCGGCACGTTCAAACCGCTAGAACTCGATCACCTTGCCACGCGCAGACTCACGCCACCGAAATCCAATTGGTCGCGCCCACTCAACAAAGCGCCCTACTGGGCATGGCCCATCATTTCATCCAACGTGCTCACCTTCGGCGGACTCAAAGTCAACACGCGCGCGCAAGTGCTCAATCAGGACGGCTCGCCGATCAAAGGGCTGTACGCGGCGGGCGAAGTGGTTGGGTTGTATTACAAGACCTACACCGGTGCGACATCGGTGTTGAAGGGTGCAGTGTTCGGACGACTGGCGGGAATCGACGCAACGGCAACAGCAAACTCAACGTAAGTGTTTGTTTTTATTATA
>CAWUUY010000185.1:0-10883 GCA_963924885.1 uncultured Burkholderiales bacterium
TGCGCCTGCTGGCGGTGACCAGCGCGAAACGTTCGCCGCTGGCGGCGACCACGCCCACCATCGCCGAATCCGGCGTGCCCGGTTTCGATATGCGCGGCTGGAACGCGATGGTCGCGCCGCGCGCCACCGTCAAGACCGCGGTGGATCGTTTGAACACTGAAATCATGGCCATCATCAAATCACCGGAAGCGCGCGAACGGCTCGCGCAACAAGGCTACGAGCCCGAAGCCGGCACGCCGCAACATCTGGGCGACATGATCAAATCCGAACTGGCGCGCTACGGCAAACTGGTGAAAGCGGTGGGAATGAAAGCGGAATGAATCCACAAACACTCACAGAACTATTGTCGCGCCGCGTGGCCGCGGGCGGTGTCGCGCTGATTGACCGCGATCAGCCGTTTTCCGCCGATGCGCTTGACGACGAATCGCGCCGCGTGGCGCAGGGCCTCTACGATCTGGGCGTGCGCGCGGGCGACCGCGTGGCGGTGTGGCTGCCCAACGTGCCGGCGTGGCTGGCGTGTTTTTTTGCTGTGGCGCGGCTGGGCGCGATCACCGTGGCGGTGAACACGCGCTTTCGTTCGATTGAAATCGACGACATCGTCGGTCGCTCCGGCGCGAAGGTACTGGTCTACTGGCCGGGTTATCGCGGCATTGATTTCGACGTCATCCTGCGCGACGCGGGCGTGGCGGCGCTTCGTGACTTGAAGGCCATCGTCGCCTATGGCGAAACCGGCGATCCGGCGGTGAGTCATGACGGACTCGGCCACCCGGTGATGGCGTACCACGATCTTGCGCAGCGTGCGCCTTACCCGCGCGATCACGCGCGACCCGATCTCGGTTGCCTGATCTTCACCACCTCGGGCACCACCAAGCTGCCTAAATTCGTGCTGCATCACCAGGCCTCCATCGCCAGCCACGCGGCGGAAGCGGCGCGCGTTTTTGGTTACGGCGACGACGGCGCGGTGACGCTGCTCACCGTGCCGATGTGCGGCACCTTCGGCATGAGCCATGCGTTAAGTCCGCTGGCCGGCGCGCGTCCGCTGGTGATGATGCCGACGTTCGAGGCGCAGACCGCGGCGGACGCGATCACGCGTTATGCGGTGACGCATTTTCCGGCCACCGGCGATATCGTCGCGCAATTGCTGGCGCTGTCGAACGAGCCAGTGCCGTATCCGAGTGTGCGCCAGGTGCTCGGCGCTCGCGCGGGACAGGCGCGGTCCGCCGAGGCACGCGGTCTCAAGCTCGTGGGCATTTACGGCTCCAGCGAAATGCAGGCCGTGCTGTCGTGCCAGCCGCTGCATCTGCCGCCTGAGCAGCGCGAAACCGGTGGCGGCAAATTGATTACCGCTGCCACGCAAGTGCGCGCGCGCTGTGTCGAAAGCGGCAAAATTCTGCCGCATGGCGAGCGCGGCGAAATCGAATTCAAGGGGCCGAGCTGCATGATGGCTTACTACGGCAACCCCGAGGCAACAGCGGCGGCGTTCACTGATGATGGCTTTTTCAAAAGCGGCGATCTCGGTTACACCGTGGGCGAGGGCGATTATGTTTTTCTGTCACGCATCGGCGACGTGCTGCGGCTGTCGGGTTTTTTGGTGAACCCGATGGAGATCGAAGCGGTGCTCGATGCGCATCCGGGCGTGGCGCTGAGCCAGGTGGTCGGCATCGACGGCCTGCGCGGTCCGATGCCGGTGGCGTTCGTGCTGCCGAAAAACGGTGCGGCTGTCGACGAAGCTGCGCTGATCGCGCATTGCAAACATCAGATGGCCAACTACAAAGTGCCGCATCACGTGCTGCCTATAGAGGCGTTTCCGTTTACGCCGAGTGCCAACGGGAACAAAATACAAAAAGCGAAGCTGCGCGAGATGGCAGCGGCGGCGTTGTTGGGTAAGTAATGTAACTATTTGTTTTTAAATAAAAATTTAAGGAGGGGTGATGAGTGATCTTAAGCGGCGTGATTTTCTGGCGGGCATGGCGGCACTGGGCGCGGGCGTTTTATTGCCCGGTTGCGCATCGACTGAAGGCGGCGCGGGCGCAAAATCGCATCGCATCGACGTGCATCACCATTTTGTGTCGCCCGGCTACTCGGCGGCACTGAAAAAATTCGGTCAGGGCCACGCCAAGTGGTCGGTGCAGATGTCGATTGAAGACATGGACAAGAGCGGCATCCAGACTTCGTTGCTATCGTTGATCCAGCCAGCGATGGCCGTGGGTGATGTGCAGGCGGGCCGCGCCATGGCGCGCGAGGCGAATGAACACGCCGCGAAGCTGGCCGGCGATCACAAAGGCCGCTTCGGCAGCTTTGCGTGTCTGCCGTACACCGATACCGAAGGCTCGCTTGCGGAAATCGCCTATGCGCTCGACAAGCTAAAGGCCGAGGGCTTTTGCCTGATGACCAGCTACGGCAACCGTTACCTTGGCGATCCGGCGTTCTGGCCGGTGCTCGAAGAACTGAATCGCCGCAAGGCCGTGGTCTACACGCACCCGCTGGGGCCGGCCTGTTGCAGCAAAATTCCGGCGCCGATATCCGCCGCCGCCATCGAATACGCGGTCGATACCACGCGCACCATGGCTAGCCTGATGTTTCACGGTGCGGCGGCGCAGTACCCCGATATCAAATGGATTTTTTCGCACAGCGGCGGCGTCACGCCGTTTCTGGTGTCGCGCTTCGAACGCGAGGAAAAAACGCTTAAGGACATCAAACAAAAGCTGCCGAACGGTTTCAAGCACGAGCTGGCGAAGTTTTACTACGACCTGGCACAGGGCAACCACCCCGGCGCGCTCGACGCACTCGCCTACATCGCGCCGGTGTCGCAGTATCTCTACGGCACCGATTTCCCGTTCCGCGACGGCGCCGAAGTCAACGGCGCGCTGGCGAAATACGCGCGGTTCAGCAGCGCCGAGCGCCGCGCGATTGATCGTGACAATGCCTTGAGAATCCTGCCGACGCTGGCGCGAGGATAGTCCACGTTACTGCGCACCCCGTGCATTCCGGCAAACACCTGCCGGAACGCACGGATCCCGGGCATTTCATTTTGCGTTCCAGGCAATAGGGATGTTGCCCTTATAATCACGCGCGTTACCACTCAACACAAGCCGGACTCGTTATGAAACCCGACAATCCCACGTTGGCCATCGCCGAGCGCGTATGCTCGATCAAGTATGCCGATCTGAACGCCGACACCGTGGCGATGGTGAAGCTTCTGATTGCCGACGGCGTGGCGGTGGCGATGGCCGGCAGCGTGGAAGAGCCGCCGCGCATACTGGCGGACTTTGCCGCCAATCAGGGCCGCGCGCAGCGCGCGACCGTGTGGGGCTTCGGTTTTAAAACCACGCCGGTGGAGGCCGCGTACGTCAACGCGGCGTCGATGCACGTGCTCGATTTCGAGCCGATGTCGAATCCGCCGACGCATGCGGTGTCGCCCACGGTGCCGGTGGCGTTTGCGCTGGCGGAATCACGCCACACCGATGGCCGCGAGATCATCGCCGCCTGCGCCAAGGGTTTTGAGATGCAAGGCCGCGTGCTGCTGGCCGCCGACCCTAAGCGCGGCGCACTGCCGTTTCACACGCCGGGCGTGATCGGCGTGATGGGTTCCACCGTGGCGGCGGCGCACATGATGAAGCTGAACGTCGAACAGCTCACGCATGCCTTGGGTATCGCTGCGTCGCGCTGCGGCGGCTTGTCCGCCAACACCGGCTCAATGGTGAAATGCACGCACTGCGGCAACGCGGCGGCGGCGGGCGTGGAGGCTGTCGGACTGGCCGCGCGTGGCTTCACCGCTAACCCGGATATTTTTGGCGCGGCGCGCGGTTATGTTGACACCTTCTTCCCGTCGCGATTTGATTACGATGCGCTGATGCAGTACGGCCAGCCCTATCGCTGTGTTGATCCCGGCATGGCGATCAAGTTTTATCCGTCGAAATACCCGACGCACTTTGCAATCGCGGCAGCGCTGGATGCGCGTGCCGATGTGAAAAACGCAAAGAGTATTCGCTCCGTGCGTATCGTTACACCGGACATTCCCGATGCGGATCGTCCCCAGCCGCACAACGGCCTCGAAGGCAAATTCAGCTTTCAGTATGTCGCGGCGGCGGCGTTGCTCGATGGCGAAATCGGCAGGAACACCTTTATCGATGAACGGCGTTTCAGCCCGGACATGAAGGCGCTGCTAGATAAAATCACTCTTGAGCAGGACGCGAGCCAGTCCAGGGACACACGCGACATGCAGGTGATGATCGAGGTCACGCTGAAAGACGGCAAGGTGGTCAGCCGCACCTGCGGCAAACCGCCGGGCGCCTGGGGCGAGCCGATACCCGCCGACCTGCATCGCGCAAAAATTCATGATTGCCTCGCCGTGCGGCTGACGGAGCCGAAGTTGTCGCAGGTGATCGAAATGCTCGAACATCTAGAGCGGCTGGCCTCGCCCGACGTGGCGGATTTGTGCGCGATACTCGCGTGCAAGGCAGAATAATGGAGACACCATGCCCACAGCAGCAATCGCAGGCGGAGAAATTCATTACGAAGATACGGGTCAGGGCGAGCCGCTGATTTTTGTCAGCGGCTTAAACGGCGTGGGGCGTTACTGGACGCCGCAGGTGTCGCTGTTTGCCAAAACGTTTCGCGTGATCACGTACGATCAGCGCGGTACCGGAGGCAGCGACCACATGCAGCGCGAGTTCTCGGTCGATCAGATGGCCGAAGAACTGATCGGGCTGATGGATGTGTTGAAAATCGAACGCGCGCACCTGGTCGGCATGTCCACCGGCGGCGCGATCGGACAAACCATTGCGATTGAGCACCCTGAGCGCCTGATGAAGCTCGCGCTATGCAGTACCTGGACGCATTGCGATCCGTGGTTCCGTCGTTTGTTTCATGCGCGTCGAGATATGTACTTGCAGGCCGGTCCCGATCTGCATTCGCAGTTTCATCCGCTGTTTTTGTATTCGCCCGATTACGTCAATGCACACGACGCCGAGATCGAGGCGGAGCGCGCGCGGGCGCCGACGAAATCGTCGCCGGTGGAAGTGTCGGTGGGGCGCATCAACGCGTTGCTGAAATTTGATCGTCGCGCGGGGCTGCCCAACATCAAAGCCGAGACACTGGTGATGGGCAGCGACAGCGACTTCATCACGCCGAGTTATTTCTCCGAGGCGCTGGCGCGTGCCATTCCCGGCGCAAAACTCATCATGAGCAAGGGCGGCGGGCATTCGTTCACCACCACGCGCGCCGAACAATTCAATCGGGACTTGATGGCGTTCCTGCTGGGAAATGAATGAAAAAGTGTTTAAAAACATATGGTTATGTTATTTTTGTCTCCGTGGCGCTATGCGGGGCCGTGAACAGTCACGCCGCGTCAGGCGAGGCCGTCTACAAAGCCACCTGCAACGTGTGCCACGACAGCGGCGCGGGCAATGCGCCGCGTATCACGCATCGCGCGGACTGGGAGCCGCGCTGGCAACGCGGGCGCGCGGCCATGTACGAGGGCGGCATCAAGGGCGTGCCCAATTCCGCGATGGGGCCGAAGGGCGGCTTTGCCAACCTGAGCGACGACGAGGTGAAGGCTGCGGTTGATTACATCCTCGCGCGCACCGGGTATCAGGACAGTCTCGTGATCAAGGCGACGCCCGCGGTAGTCACCGTGGCGCCGGTAACGAAACCGCAAACCAGCACTGCGCCTGTTGCTGATCCGGTGTTGCTGCGGCAAATCGCCGAAGCCCTGCGTCAGGAGTTTGCGCCCGGCGCGCTCATTGAAAGTGTTGACGGCAAACTGCTGGTGCGCGGCATCAATATCCGCGTCAGCGTGCGCGACAGCGTGGTGATGCTCGAAGGCACGCCGGAAAAGCCCGAGGTGGTGGCGAGAGCCGAACAGATCGTCAAAACCCTCCGCAGTGTGCAGCGTATCGATAACCGCCTGGTGTCGGCGGGGATGCTCGACTTCGATTAATGGACGCGATCAAACTGGTGGTGTGCGATATGGCAGGCACCACGGTTAAAGACAGCGGCGAAGTGGCGCGCGCGTTTGAGGCCGCGCTCGCCGATCACGGCGTTGAAGCGTCGGCAGTGCAAATCAGCGCTGTGCGCGGCGCATCCAAGCGCGAAGCGATTGCCAGGCTGATTGCGCCGAAGGTCGGCAGTGACACGGCGCGGGTGGAGGTGGTCTATGCCGCATTCAAAACCCATTTGCAGCGCGTGTTCACCTGCGAAGCTACGCCTGTGCCCGGCGCGGTAGAAACCTTCGCGTGGCTGCGCGGGCGCGGCATCAAGCTCGCGCTCAACACCGGCTTTGATCGCGACATTACTACGCTGCTGATCGATGCGCTGGGCTGGCGCGACGTGGCCGACGCGGTGATCTGCAATGACGACGTAGCAAATGGCCGCCCCGCGCCGTACATGATTTTTCGCGCGATGGAACTGACTGGCACAATGGACGTACGACACGTGCTCAACGTCGGCGATACGGTGTCCGATCTGCAGGCCGCGCACAACGCCAGTGTGGCAGTGAGCGTGGGCGTGCTGTCGGGGGCGCATACGCGCGAGCAGCTCACTCGGGAGCCGCATCATTGTCTGATCGATAGTGTGGCGGCGTTGCCGGGTTTGTGGAAGTAGCCGGCGGCGCGGCGGCTACGCGCAAGCATCCAGCCAGCGTTCCACCCCCACCAAATCCGTCACGGTGGCGGGGGCATCCGCACCGCCGCCGATAACGGCTTCCCACGGCGCATTCGAGCGGTTGATCCAAACCACCTGCAAACCCGCATCACGCGCGCCGCGCACATCGAGCGCGATGTCGTCGCCGACGTGCAGCACCTCCTCCGGCGCGCACGCGAGCGCGCGGCAGGCAATATGGAACAACGCCGCGTCGGGTTTGCTTACGCCGTGCGCGTGCGCCGAGATAGCCGCCTTGAAAAAATGCCCAATGCCCACGCGCGCGACATCGGCATTGCCGTTGGTGAGTGAGGCCAGCGGCAGGCGATGCGACAGGCGCGTGAGGCATTCTTGCACTTCGGGGAACAGATCGACTTCGTTGCGCGCGGTCATGAAGACATCGAGCACGCGTTCGATCAGTCCATGCGCTGACGCGCCGGACATTCCTGCTTGTTCGAACGCCATCTGCATGGCTTGGCGCCGTATGCGCAGAAAATCATGATGCCAATCGGGATGTGCGTGATAGACCGACAGTCGCAGCGCGCGCAGTTGGTCGATCGGCCACATCGCGGCTACGGCGGGCGCGTGTTCGGTGAGCCAGACATGGGCGCACTGCTCGGCGCGGATGAGTGTGGGTTCGGACGGCCACAACGTGTCGTCGAGATCAAAGGTGATGGCGCGGATGGTTGGCATAGCGCGCATTGTACGTCGCCCCTTGACCGCATTGAGCTACCTGCTTAACCTCCGTGGCTCGATAACAGGCTGGAGCAGGGCGGGATGCGTTTTTCAAGCAAGGTGCAAAGTCAGTGGCCGCTGATGGGTTGTTTGATGGCGATGCTATGTGGCGCGGGACCAACAGCCGCGCAGGATTACCCCACGCGCCCGGTGCACATTATTGCGCCGTTCGCCGCCGGCGGCGGCGCGGATCTGGCGGCGCGGCGACTGGCCGAGCGCCTGAATAGTCGCTGGAAGCAGCCGGTGGTGGTGCATAACATCGCGGGCGGCGCGGGCAACGCTGCCGCGCACACCGTCGCCAACAGCGAGCGCGACGGCTATACGCTGTTTTTTGCCTCGCTGCCGATTCTGGTGATCAATCCGCTGTTGTATGCGAAGCTGCCGTTCAACCCGGAACGCGATTTTGCACCGGTGATACTGGTGAGCGACACGCCGCATATTCTGCTGGTCAACGCGGCGAATCGCGCTACGAAATTATCGGAACTGATCGCGCACGCGAAAGTGCAGCCGGGCAAGGTGAACTTCGGTTCGGGCGGGCAGGGCACGTCGTTGCATCTGGCCGGCGAACTGTTCAAGACCGTGGCCGGCATCGACATGGTGCATGTTCCCTACAAAGGCGCGGCCCCCGCGATTGTGGCGATGCTGGGTGACGAAATTCAGATGCTGTTCGACAACGGCGCTTCCGCGCTGGGCCATATCCGCGGCGGGCGCGTGCGCGGTCTCGGCGTTGCCAGCAAAACGCGCGCCGTGGCGCTGCCGGAGGTGCCGACCTTTGACGAGGGTGGCATCGCGAACTTTTATTCCGGCGTGCCGCATGGCGTGTTCGTCGCCGCCGGTACGCCGGCGAATGTCATCGCGATCGTCAATCGCGATATCAATGCAATTTTTCAGGAAGCGGATTACCGCAAGGTCTCGGTGCAGTCCGGCATCAACATTGTGGGTGGCGAGCCTGCGCAACTGACCGCTTATCTCGCCACTGAAAAAAAGAAATGGCAGCCGCTGATACAACGTCAGGGCATCAAGGCATTCTAAAAAACGGTTTAAAAACAAATACTTAAGTTTATCTGGAGAATTGCTATGGCAGTTAACAGCAAAACACGGCTTTTCGCGGGCGCGGGATACTCGGTGCTGCGCACCGGCACCCAAGTGATCGGCGGTTTGTATCGGCGTTATCCGCAGGATGCGGGCGGTGGCGCGTGGGAATCGTTAACCCGCGGCCTGCCGGAAAACCCCGACGTGCGCGCGATGGTGGTTCACCCCACCAACCCCGATGTAATTTATATCGGCACGCAGGACGGGCCGTACCGCAGCACCAACGGCGGTGACTCCTGGGAGAAGCTCGGGTTCCCCGATCGCAACGCGACGATCTGGACGATTTCGATACACCCCACGCGGCACAATATTCTGTATGCGGGCACCGCGCCCGTGGCGCTGTATCGCAGCCTCGACGGCGGCGACAACTGGCACCGGCTGCCCAACGCGAAATCGCCCGCGCACTGCGAGCGCGAAGGTTTCGAGACGCGCACCATCCGCATTACCGCCGACTCGAACCGTCCCGACGACGTGTACGCCGCGCTGGAAGTCAGCGGCGTGATTCACAGCGCCGATGGTGGTGAAACGTGGACGGATCGCTCGGCGTCGCTGTTCAAATTTGCCGAGCAGCCGCGTTATCAAAGCAATGTCGGCGGGCGCAACTGCGGCCACTGCGAAGGCATGCTCGACTCGCACGCACTGGCGATCAGCCCAGCGGCGCCGGATACCTCGTTTCTCGCCATCCGCATGGGCGTGTTCCGCAGTGATGACCGCGGCGCGACCTGGCGCGATATCGACATCGGGCGTTTTTCGCCGCTGACCTATTGCCGCGATGTGATTGTCTCGCCTCACAATGCGCGCACGATGTACGCCTGCCTGTCGCCGGCGGCGTTCAGCAAGGATGGATCACTGTACCGCAGCGATGATCTCGCCGAGACCTGGAAACGCATTGACCACGGCATCAAGGCCGAATCCACGCTGATGTCGGTGTGCGTGCATCCGCGCGACGAGAAGCAGGTGTACAGCGTGACGCGCGCCGGGCAGGTGTTCGGCACGCAGGACGCCGGAGCGTCGTGGAGCGAGTATCGGCTTCCGCAGGGCGTGCATGATGTGTATGCGGTGGCGTGCATTTAAAGAGTCCACCCTACGTTTTGTTACTGCCGCGCAATCCCCGCCATGTGTATCACCTCCGACCAGCGCTGAATTTCACTCTGTAACGTCTCCGCGAATTCATCCGGACGGCTGCCCACCAGTTCGGCATCCTGCGCGGCGAAGCGTTCGCGCACGGCTTGCACGGTGAGCATTCGGGCCGCTTCACCTTGTAATTTGTTGAGTAGCGTTTTGGATAGCCCCGCCGGCGCGAGCAACGCCGCCCACGAATATATCGCCATGCCGGCCACGCCCGCTTCGCTCATCGACGGCACCTCGGGCAGCACGGTTGAGGGTTTGCCGTCGGTGGTGACCGCCAGCGCGCGCAGCTTGCCGCTTTTAATAAGCGCGATCACATTCGCCTGATACTGCGTGATGTTCATGTGTATCTGCCCGCCGAGCAGCGCGGCCATGTTGTCGCCGCCGCCTTTATACGGAATGTGCGTGAGATCGACTTTCGCCGCGATCTTGAATAACTCGCCATACAAATGCAGCGCGCTGCCCGCGCTGCCCGCGCCGCCGGAGCCGTAATTGAATTTGCCCGGATGCGCGCGCCAGCGCAATGAAATCCTTCGCCGTCGTCACGCTCACCGAGGCATGCACTACCAGCACATTCGGCGCGCGCATTATTTCGCTGATCGGCGTAAAGCTCTTGATGGTATCGTATGGCAGCGTCTTGAACATACCGGCCAAACTGGCAAAAGCGGAGTTGGCCACCAGCAGTGTGTACCCGTCGGGTGCGGCCTTGGCGACAATTTCATTCGCGATGATGCCGCTGGCGCCGGTGCGGTTATCCACCACGAAAGATTTTCCGAGTGATTCGGCGAACTGCTGCGCCACCACACGCGCGACAGTATCGGTGCCGCCGCCGGGCGCGAACGGCGCGACCACCCGCACGGGCCGCGTGGGGTAGGCGTCGGCGGCGATGGCCCCGCCCGACAGCAAAGTGGCTAGTATCAGCGACAGCAGTTGCATAGAGGGAAAAGGGTGCAAGTGGATTGTCATCGGTGGCGATGGCGGAGCACGCACTATAGAACAAGCCCGACGGTGCGGCCAGCCACGCAATGCCTCACCAAGTGGGCGATGACAATAACAGAAGCACCCGCAAGCGTATGATGATACGAGTGCTCAGTCTGGATCACCCGTCATTTTGCCCATCATGCTTGTTTTCGAATCCACGCATTTTTACATCATCACGCCCGAGCAGCCGCATGTGTCGCGCGGCGACGGCGGCCATTTGATTATCAATCCCAAGGTGGCGGTTGTGGATCGCACACAGTTGGATCGCGAGCGCGCTGTCGAGTTGATGAAGCTCACCATGGTGGCCG
>CAWUUY010000186.1:0-5252 GCA_963924885.1 uncultured Burkholderiales bacterium
CCAGCGCCTCCTGCACCTCCGCCACCGCCACCGCCACCGCCGCCCGCGAGCGCGCAATCGCGCGGCAAGGCAAACCCAACAGCAGACTCGCCACGCGCGACATCGACAAGCACTGTGTGCCCGACGACAAAGGCGAAACGCTATTGAAGCAGGCGATCAGCCGCATGGGGCTATCGGCGCGCGCTTATCACCGCATCTTGAAGGTGGCGCGCACCATTGCTGATCTGGCGGGCGTGGCGACGATCAGCGCATCGCATGTGGCCGAGGCAATTCAGTATCGGCGGTTTGAGCGGGGGTAGGTGCGGGAAGGATGCATATGTTTTATAAAATTGTTTTAAAACAGATATTTATATCGATAACTGCCTTGCCATTCCAAATATTTTGAGGGTCATTTATCCCTGCAAATAAGTGAATGATTATCCGTAATTACACGAATATTCATGCGGCGTTTATCTGATCGTCTTACGGATGCGAAATGCAAGGAGGCGCACAATGAATGCTGCAAATCCAGGCTGTTCTCATTTGTCTCTTCTTGCGAGAGCGGGTTGGTTTCTTGCTTTTGGTTTGTATGCGCCGTTACTCTGGGCGCAGGTTTACAAGTGCGAAAAAGCCGGCAAGACAGAATTTAGCGACAAGCCCTGTGCCGACGATACCAAGCCGATGAAGCTGCAAACCACCGGCGGCGCGCTGGGCGCGATAGATTTTAAGGTAACCACACGCCACTATGCCGTCACAGGCCCCGATTTCGCGGCGGCCTACCGGTCTCTGCGCGCGCGGGGGCCGGGCGGATTTGCCGGGTGGGCGCGCTGGAAGGTGGATTACAAATACACGAGCAAGACCGTAGCTGCGGATTGCCTCCTCATGGCAGTCACGATTCGCATCGACGGTGAAATCATGATGCCGGATTGGGTAGAAGAAAAAAACGCATCCCTGAAAGACCAGGCGATGTGGCAAGCGATGTACAGCTAACTAAAACGTCACGAAGACGGCCATGTCCAGCATGGCAGGGAATTTGCAATATTGCTAGGAGCGGCTGTTGGGCATCGGCGCGGTACCCTGCGGACAATTGCAGGGGCGCGCGCAGCAGGAATACAACTTGCTCTACGAGAATCTGAAAAACCGCGATAAAGAATACGACCGACGTACTGAACATGGTTTGCGTTAGGTCCAAGAGCTACGGGCCAGCTCTCGACCTTGCCTGATCTGGGTGCTCTGCTCATGGCGGCGTTAAACCAAATTATTCCAATACGATGCCTGCGGCCTTCGCAACCTTGGCCCACTTTGAAATTTCGGAACGTATGTAGGCCGCGAATTGCTCCGGTGTCATCGGTTACGTATCGACGCCTTGTTCCGTCATGCGCTGTTTTGTGTCGGGCGCATTGAGCGCATTGAAACTATCGGTGTTGATTTTCGCCAGCACGGCCTTGGGCAGACCGGCGGGCGCACACAGACCGTTCCAGCCCACGACATCAAATCCCGGTACGCCGGATTCGGCGATGGTGGGCACCTGAGGCGCCTGCGGCGAACGCACGGCGGAGGTCACGCCCAGCGCACGTATCCGCCCGCCTGGAAGAAAGCCGATTACCGTCGGCAGCGCCGCGATGATGGGTTGCACCTGGCCGCCCATTAAATCCGTCAGTGCCGGGCCGCCACCCTTGTACGGCACGTAAATCAAACTCACGCCGGTCATCAACTTTAAGAGTTCAATGGACAGATATTGAGATGTTCCGCCCGCCGACGAACCCATGGTCAATTTGCCGGGGTTGGCCTTGGCATATGCAAGCAGCTCGCTCACCGAGCGGGCGGGTAGCGACGGGTGTGAAGCCAGCACGCTGGGAGAGAAGCCGATCATCGCAACGGCGGTGAAATCCGCCAGCGGATCATAGGCAAGCTTGCGGTACACCGCCAGATTAAGCCCGTGCGTGGCGAAGTTACAGGTGAGCAGCGTGTAGCCGTCCGCAGTCGCGCGCGCTGCGATGCTCACGGCGATGTTGCCGCCTGCACCTGGGCGGTTGTCCACCACCACGCTGGTCTGCCACAACTCGCTCAGCTTGGCGGAGATGATGCGCGTTTGAATATCCGCAACACCGCCGGCTGCAAACGGCACGATTACGCGCACGGGTTTCACAGGGTAGGGCTGCGCCTGCGTGTGCGGCGCCACGGCGATAAACGCGAACATGAGCGGTAAGGCAACGCTATTCGACATTCTCATGGCAACCCCGCAAGCAGGATGAATGGGGCGTAGCGTAACCCATTGCGCAAAATCACGGTGCGAGATACTTCCGCGCCCAGCCCGGGGATGGATTCTTTTGCAGTGACTTGGGGGTAGGCTTGTAACAAGCATCTCGCGGCGTTAAGCCGATAGCCAGAACTCCGCAAAAAACGTTCATCCCCGTCGGGTTTTTAAGTGTGGCGGCAATCAGCACTGCGCACGAGGCCGCAGCGATTCGGCATCGCCGCTTTAAGCAAGGGCCAGTACAATAGGCCATGCTCGACGTAACCCACCTCACTTGCACCCGCGGCGACCGCACACTGTTTCGCAACGTGTCGTTCAAGCTCGACGCGGGCGGGTTGCTGCATGTGGCTGGTGCCAATGGTAGCGGTAAAACCAGTTTGCTGCGGATGGTGTGCGGGCTGGGTGCGGTGGACGAAGGCGAGGTGAGCTGGGCTGGTGAACCGATACACGCGCTGCGCGAGGCGTTCTGGCGCGAGGTGGTGTATTTGGGGCACGCTAATGCGCTGAAGGATGATCTGTTGGCCACGGAAAATTTAGTTGTGGCTTGCGCGCTGGCGGGGCAGCCTGTAACTCACGTTGCTGCAAGCGAGGCGCTCGCTGCATTCGGCCTTGCCGCCTGTTCGCATTTGCCGGTGCGCGCGCTGTCGCAGGGGCAAAAGCGCCGCTCGGCCCTTGCGCGGCTGGCGCTGTCTACGCACGCGCGGCTGTGGATACTGGATGAGCCGTTTTCTGCGCTCGATGTGGGGGCGGTCGCGCATCTCGAAAAATTGATCGTGGCTTACCTCGACGGCGGCGGCAGCGTGATCTTTACCACGCATCAGGATGCCGCGATCAGTGCGCGCATCACGCAGCGCGTTGATCTGGACACATTGTCTGACGTAGCGGAGGCAACATGCTCGCCGTGATGCGCGGTGTGATCGTGCGCGATCTCACGCTGGCATGGCGGCGGCGCAGTGACGTGTTCACCTCGATGATCTTTTTTGTCATCGTCGCCAGTTTGTTTCCGCTGGGCATCGGGCCGGAGCCTAAGTTGTTGCTCGCCATCGGCCCCGGCGTCGTTTGGGTGGCGGCGCTGTTGGCATCAATGCTGGCGCTGTCACGTTTGTTCGCCAGCGACTACGCCGACGGCACGCTGGAGCAGATGTTGCTCGCGGCCACACCGCTGTCGGTGATCGTGATTGCCAAGGTGATCGCGCACTGGATCGCGGCGAATCTGCCGCTGGTGTTGATTGCGCCGTTGCTGGGCTTGCAGTTTGGTTTGCCTGCCGATGCGTTGGCGGTGCTTGCGCTCGCGCTCGCGCTCGGCACGCCGAGTTTGAGTTTGATCGGCGCGATTGGTGCAGCGCTGACCCTGGGTTTGCGCGGCGGTGGGGTGTTGCTGGCGTTGCTGGTGCTGCCGCTGTACGCGCCGGTGTTGATACTCGGCTCGCTGGCGGTCGAGGCCACGGCGGCGGGCCTTTTCGCGCAGCCGTACTTGTTGCTGCTGGCCGCGTTGTCGCTGGGGGCGCTCTCGCTGGCACCGTGGGCGGTGTCGGCGGCGCTTAGGATTTCTTATGAATAAACAGATACTTACGATATAATTCAGGCGCGGTTGATTTACATTAAACTTAGCCTCCCAAACGCACTCCAAGATAGCGCCATGCCCAGCGCCACACCACCCACCACCCCGCACGGAATCAACTGGTTCAAGTATTCCTCTCCGCAAGCCTTTTTTCCGGTTGCCGGCGCGCTGGCGCCGTGTTTTGCCGTGCTGGCTGCCGTGTTGTGCGTGGTGGGCTTGTATATCGGTTTTTTTATCGCGCCCAACGATGCGCAGCAGGGAGAGTCGTACCGCATTATTTTTATCCACGTTCCCGCTGCGTGGATGTCGATGTTGATTTATCTGGTGATGGCGTTCTGGGCAGGCATGGGCCTGGCGTTCAACACACGGCTCTCCGGCATGATGGCCACCGCGCTGGCGCCCACCGGCGCGATGTTTACCTTTCTGGCGTTGTGGACCGGCGCGCTGTGGGGCAAGCCGACGTGGGGCACGTGGTGGGTGTGGGATGCGCGGCTCACCTCCGAGTTGCTGCTGCTGTTTTTGTATTTCGGCTTCATGGCGTTGCAGGCGGCGATAGATGATCCGCGCCGCGCGGACAAAGCCGGCGCGGTGCTGGCGTTGGTGGGGGTGATAAACATTCCGATTATTTATTTTTCGGTGCAGTGGTGGAACACCCTGCATCAGGGCGCGTCGGTCAGCCTGAAAAGCGCGCCGACCATGGCGATGACCATGTTCACCGGCATGATGGTGATGGTGTTCGCGTGCTGGGCATATGCCATAGCGGCGGCGTTGTGGCGCGTGCGTTGTATCATTCTTGAGCGTGAGCGGCGCAGCGATTGGGTGAACGCTTATCTGGAGGCGCAAAAATGAATTGGGGCAGCGCAAGTGAATTTTTTGCCATGGGCGGCAAGGGCTTGTACGTATGGGGCTCGTACGCGGTGACGTTTCTGTGCATCGGCATTGAGCTGGCGATGTTGGCGTCGCGCCGCCGCGCATTGAACAAAAAATCATGAAACCGCGTCATCGCCGTATTGCATTGATACTCGTCGGTGTCGCCGGGTTGGCGCTTGCCGCCACGCTGGTATTGCAGGCGTTTCAGCAAAATCTGGTGTTCTTTTTCACGCCCTCGCAGTTGGCGGCGAACGAGGCGCCGCAAGGGCGCCTGTTTCGCGTCGGCGGCATGGTTGAAACCGGCAGCGTCAAGCGCCAGCCCGATGGCGTGACTGTGCATTTCAATGTGACGGATACCGCCAAGACCATTCCCGTCGCGTACAAAGGGGTGCTGCCCGATCTGTTTCGAGAGGGCAAGGGCGTGGTGACGCAGGGGCACATCGAAAACGGCTGGTTTGTGGCAAGCGAAGTGCTGGCCAAGCACGACGAGAACTATATGCCGCCCGAAGCCGCAGATGCGCTGAAAAAAGCGCAGGCCACTAATCAAAAAGCGGTAAACACCGTGGTGAATAAATGATCCCCGAA
>CAWUUY010000187.1:0-5005 GCA_963924885.1 uncultured Burkholderiales bacterium
GTTCACCACGCTGCACACCAATTCGGCGCTGGGCGCCTTTCCGCGGCTGCTCGACATCGGCATCCCGCCCGACATCATGGCCGGCAACATCATCGGCATCGTCGCGCAGCGCCTGGTTCGCTCGCTATGCGCGCATTGCAAGGAGGCGTACAAGCCCTCGCCCGAAGAACGCCAGCTACTCGGCCCCGCCGCCGATGCGGCAACGCATCTCTACAAGCCGGCGGGATGCAAGCAGTGCGGCAACAAAGGCTACAAGGGCCGCATGCCGATCATGGAACTGCTGTTGATGGATGCCGATCTTGACGAATTGGTGGCGCGTCGCGGCACCGCGCGCGAGCTGCGCGAAGCCGCCTTGAGCAAAGGGTTTCAAACGCTCGCTGACGCCGGCATACGCCGCATTATCGAGGGTACGACCACGATTGCCGAAGTCTCTCGCACCGTGGATTTGACCGGGCGGCTGAAAAAAATCGAAGGATGAGGGCGGAAGGATGAAGGCTGAAGGATGAAGGATGAAAACAAACGAGTTGGGACGCAGGTAGAGATGCGTCACGGGAAAACTAATAAACCTGTTTAAAAACAAATACTTACATAAACACATGATTGCGCCGCGTTTGTTTTCATCCTTCAACCTTCATCCTTCCGCCCTCCTGTTTCAATAGGATGTCTTCCTTCCGCTATAAAGCCATCGACAAAGGCGGCCGCCCGGTGCGCGGCGGGATGGATGCGGTCAATGATATCGATCTCGAAGCGCGCTTGAAGCGCATGGGGCTCGACCTCATCATCGCCACCGAGGTTGATCGCCGCACTTCCATCATGGTGACGGCGGCGCGTATCAAGCGCCAGGACCTGATCAATTTCTGCTTCGATATGGAGCAGATGAGCCGCGCCGGCATTCCGATCGCCGATGGCCTGCGTGATCTGCGCGATACGCTGGAGCACCCGCGTTTTCGCGAGGTGCTGACGACGATGTGCGAGGATATGGAAGCCGGCAAGGTGCTGTCGCAGTGCATGGCAGCGAATCCAGAAGTCTTCGACAAGGTGTTTATCAGTCTGATCCGCGCCGGCGAACAAACCGGGCGCGTGGCGGAAGTGTTCAAGAATCTGGCCGACGCGCTGAAGTGGCAGGACGAACTCGCGTCACAGACCAAGAAACTGTTGATCTACCCGATCATGGTGCTGGTGGTGGTCACCGGCGTCATCATTTTTTTGCTCATCTATCTGGTGCCGCAGGTCACGGGCCTGCTCAAGACCATGAATGTGGCGCTGCCGTTTCAAACCAAGCTGCTGATCGGTCTATCGCAAATCATCACCACCTACTGGCCGATTCTGCTGAGCGTGCCGGTGGCGCTGGGGGCAGGCATTGCGTTCAGCATCCGCACCAACCCCAAGGCCGCCTATTTCTGGGACTACGCCAAGCTGCGTCTGCCGGTGATCGGCGCCATCCTACAAAAAATTATTCTCGCGCGTTTCGCCAACTTTTTTGCGCTGATGTACGAATCCGGCATCACCGTGCTCGACGCGCTGAAAACCAGCGAGGAAATCGCCGGCAACCGATATGTCGCGGACGGCCTGATGCGCGCCGGCCAGCAGGTATCGGCCGGCCAAAGCCTGACCGAGGCATTCCATGATCTCGGTTTGCTGCCGGCACTGGTGCTGCGCATGCTGCGCGTGGGCGAAACCACCGGCGCGCTCGATGTCGCGCTGCGCAACGTCGATTATTTTTACACGCGCGACGTGCGTGAATCAGTGGACAAAGCGCTACGCATGCTGGAGCCGACGCTGACCATGGGCTTGGGACTGGTGATGGCCTTTATCATGTGGTCGGTGCTGTCGCCCGTGTATGATATTCTCGGCAAGCTGAAGCTATAGACAATTCGAGACGCCACCCCCTCACCACGCTCATGGCCGACAAGATCCTTCTTTGTATTTCAGCAAACCAGGCGGTGGTCGCGCATCAGCGTGGACGCAACGTGGTCCGCTGCGAGATCTTCGGCTCTGATGAAGACGGCCTCGTGGCATTCGGTGAGTTTCTGGGCACGGTTGGTAATGCGCTGGTTTACCTGGCCGCCGATACCGTTGAAGAAGACTACCGCTTCGAAACCCTGCCGCACGCCACCGGGTCCGATCGCGCCGGCATGCTCGACCGCAAGCTCAAACAGTACTATCGCAATTCACCCTACGTCTCGGCCATGCCGCGCGGCCGCTCGGGAGACAAGCGGCGCGATGACCGTTATCTGTTTGCCGCGCTGACCAATCCGGCGCTGATCGATTCGTGGCTTGACGTCATCAAGCGCGCCGGCTTGCCGGTCGCGGGAATTTACATGGTATCGATGCTGACCACGGCGCTCGCCCTCAAGACCGGTCACAATCTGTCGCGCGCGCTGATCGCTGCGCCGCATGGCGCGGGCCTGCGTTTAACGTACTACAAGAATGGCGAATTCTTTGTCAGCCGACTGTCGCGCGGCGCGGTGGGCGGGGATGACACGGCGCGCGCGTACGCCACGGAAATCGCCAACACGCGCAACTATCTGTCATCGCTGCATCTGGATTCGCTTGACGATACGCTAACTGTCTTGTTTCTCGATCGCAATGACAGCCTTGCGCCGGTGATAGACCGTGTCGCCGCCAATGTTGCGAATATTCATTGCGTGCGCTTCGGCCGGGACGCGCTGGTGCGCCAATTGCGGGTGGCGCCGGACCATCTGGATATCGCGCTGGAAGCGGCGTACTTGACACTGATGGCGGATAATCTTCCCGCCAATCTCGCACCCGCTTCCATCACCACCGGGTACCGGCAATACCGGCGCCGTAATGCCGTGTACGCGACCGGCGCGGCTGTCGGTGTGGCCGGACTGCTGTGGGCCGGACATAACCTCTGGCAGTCGTATGATCTGGGGGAACAGACCGCCTACGACGCCAATCGCACGGCAGCTGCGCAGGCCCAGTACCGTGACATCACGCGCGAATTCCCCGCCGCGCCCACCACCTCGGAAAATCTCATCAACGCAGTGGAGATTTACAAGAAAATTTCAAAGAATGTGCGCTCACCGCAACCCTTCATGCACATCGTGTCGCGCGCCATCGAGCAGAGTCCCGACGTGTTTCTCCAGGAAATCAACTGGACATACGGCACTGAACCTGCGCAAGCGGACAGCGCGTCGCCGCAGCCCGGCACCGCGCCCGAGGCCTCCGGCATACGCAAGCAAAGCGGTACGATTACCGGAGAAATACGCCCGTTTGTAGGCGACTATCGCGCAGCCATCGACACTATCAACGTGATCGCCAGGCGTCTGGCGGCAGACCCCGCAGTGGCGGAGGTGCGCGTGGTGAAATTTCCGCTGAACGTGAGTCCGGGGCTGGCGCTCGCCGGCAACACCAAGGACGCCGCCGAGCAAACCGGTGTCGCCGTTTTCAAGATCCTGCTGCTGCTAAAGCCCGACGCATGAACCGCAATCCATCCACGAGTTCGCTTGCCGCTCCCCTGCTGGTGTTTGCCGCCTTAATGCTGGCGTCCGGCGGCGCGGTCAAATTCACCTGGGACAAGATGCAGGTAACACAGCGCGCCTACGACGCGCAGCAGGTGCAGTTGCGGGAAGCGCAGTCGCGGGTGCAAAAATCCGGCTCGGAAAAAGAACTGATCATTCGCTACCTGCCCGGATACCGCCAACTAACCGAGATCGGCTTTGTGGGCGACGAACAGCGCATCAACTGGCTTGACGCGCTGCGCGTGGTCAATCAAAAGGGTGATATGTTCGGCGTGGATTACGACATCTCGCCGCGCCGCCCGTATCCGCTGGCATCGACACTGTCGCCCGGCCAGATGAGCGTCATGCAGTCGATGATGAAACTGCGCTTTTCGATGCTGCATGAAGGCGACCTGCCGAAGTTCCTGGATCTGTTGTCCAATCAACGAGCCGGCCTGTTCATGGTGGACCAATGCGCCGTCAAGCGCGCGGCGGCCACGCAAAACATGCGGTTTCAACCCAACCTCGCCGCTGAATGCCAATTGTCGTGGATCACCGCGCAACCCGCGGCGACACTGGAGAAAAAGCCATGATGCGTTTTATCACACTCGTGCTGGCGTCAACCGCTTGCGCGCCTCATGGCGCGCTCGCCGCCGATGGCCTGGGGCGATTGTTTTTTGCGCCCGCGCAACGCGCGCAGCTCGACGTCGCCCGCGCGCAGCGCGACCGGCGCGGCGCACAGACGACCGAGGTAGAACAGCCCGCACCGCAAGGCCCCGATGTAGTCACCTACAGCGGCGTGGTGCGCCGTAACGACGGCAAATCAACGGTATGGGTCAACGGCAAACCGATCACCGAACGCACGCGTGACAGCGACGTTAACGTGCTCGGCGTGCGCCGCGACGGCACGGTGTCGGTGGCGGTGCCGCAAGCCGACCGCTCCGCGTCGCTGCGCGTGGGGCAAAGCATGGAGGTGACATCGGGAGCCATCGAAGAACCCTACGCGCGGCGCGCGACGCTTTATCGACCGCCGGCTACGACGGTACCGTCCGCTGCAGCCGCCACGCCAGCAACAACACCGCCTGCCGCCGCCAAGCGCGCCGCACGCCGCGATGAAATCGACCCCGACAGTGGTGCGGCAACGCCGGTTGCGCGTGGCGCCACAAAGTAGCATCCCCATGCGTTGGCGGCTTCGCGGCTATTCTCGCCTTGGGCAGCACGGGGCCGCTTTGCTGCTGCTCGTGGTAACGCTGGTTTTAGGTGGTGCGGCGGTTTTCTATGGCTTGTCCAGACCGGCGGGAACAACGGACGCCGAAAAGAATAGAAGAACAGAAGCAGCGCTGGCGCAAGCCAAACAAGCACTGATCGCATATGCGTCGGCAAGACCCACCGATAAGCGCCCCGGAGAACTGCCGTGCCCCGATACCACCAATGACGGCACCGCCGAACCCAGTTGCGCGGGAGCGAACTTGGTCGGACGTTTCCCGTGGTCTACCCTCGGCGCGCCCGACCTTAGGGACGGCTCCGGCGAGCGATTGTGG
>CAWUUY010000188.1:0-4007 GCA_963924885.1 uncultured Burkholderiales bacterium
GAGACTTGTCCGCCGATGGTGTCCACTTGTGCGGGCGCCATGCCCTTGTAAGGCACGTGGGTGAGTTTCACACCCAGCATCATATTGAACAACTCGCCCGCTAGATGCCCGGCGGTGCCGTTGCCCGCCGAGGCAAACAGCAGGCTCGACGGATTTTTTTTCGCCAGCGCCATCAGCTCCTGCACATTGCGCGCCGGCACGGAAGGATGCACCACGAGAATGTGCCCGACCGACGCATACAGGCTGATCGGCGCGAAGTCGCGCAGCAGGTCATAGGGCAGCTTGGGATACACACTGGGATTCACCGTGATCGAAAACGACGGCACCATCAGCGTGTAGCCATCGGGCGCGGACTTGGCGACGAGCTCCGCGGCGATGTTGCCGCTGGCGCCGGGACGCGCATCGGCGATGATCGGTTGCCCCCAAGCCGCGGTGAGTTTTTGCCCGATCAGGCGCGCGTAAATATCGGTGGGGCCGCCGGGCGCAAAGCCGGTGACGATACGGATGGGCTTGACCGGATACTGCTGCGCTTGTGCGGCCATCGGCGTTAGCAAATAGAGTAGCGGCAACAAGTGTTTGTGCTTCATCATGTCCTCATTGTTGTGATCAGAAGTGTAGCACCGCAGGGCAGGCAGACCGGGTTTGCTGAAGTTGTTTTAGACGAAGACTCCCCCGACTGTTATGTGGTGCATCAAATCCCAATCCGTCATTCCCGCGCAGGCGGGAATCCATGCGTTGCGCCATATGGCACAGTGTTATAGATTCCCGCCTGCGCGGGAATGATGAGGATAAATTTACGCATGAATCAGAGTGTGCGGGAGACCATGCCCCACGATTGCCTCAGACCAAATAAAAAGCCGGCTCACGCCGGCTTTTTATTCGCTCTACCGCACGATGGCGGAGGGCGGCGGGGTGTACGCCAGCGCCGGTTGTGGCTGTGAATACTGATACGGTTGCGGCGCGGGTTGCGCCTGCGCCTGGCGCGACGGCGCCATGCCTCTCGGCACCGGCACGCGGTGTCCTTTGGCATACATGCATTGCACGTAGCCGTCGTCGTAGCGGCGCTGCACGGCGTAGCCGGATTGGTCTCCTGCCGCTGCGCCCGCCAGCGCGCCCATCAGCAGGCCGACGCCAGCGCCGGTGCCCGCGCCGCGCGAACTGCCGCTGATGGCCGCACCCGCTACCGCGCCGATCGCCGTGCCGACGACGGCGCTTTTGACCGCGCTGTTTTCCTGGGTTTCAGTGGGGGTTGCGCCCGACACCTGCAAGGCGTACTGGCGGCACGATGCGTCGTCCACGCGGAAGGAATCGAAATCCTTGCCGGTGCCGGGCAATGCCATGCGGCTGGGGCCGGTGGGGATGGTGGTGCAGCCGGCGGCAAATAAGGCCAGCGCCAACACCGGTAGGAGGTTACGTTTCATGGCTTATCACCAAAGGTTAACGAGGTGCGTGCGGGATCACGCGCTGCCACGGCGTTGCGCAAGTCTGCACATGCGGGTAGTACGTCTGCGTGTCCTGGCAGAAATGCCAGAATTGCTGTGCTTGAGCTTGCGGCGCGGGCGGAGGCGGCGCCATCTGCACCACAGGGGCGGCCTGCTCGGTGTAGATCACCGGTTGTTCCTGAATCACAATCGGACGGGAATAATACGGATCGTGGTAATAAGACCGATAGTACGGCCACGGCGAAAACAGAAGCGGCGCGCCGATGTAGACGCCGACGCGCGCGCCATGGTGGCCATGGTGACGGCGATGCTGCGCCTCGGCATCCGACACAGTGAGCGGCACAACGGACAGCACGCCAAAGGCGGCGATGGCGGCCAGCAGGGTGGATGCGATTCTTTTCATGGCAAAACTCCATTATTGCTTAATCTATTAACGAGAATGATAGGCGTACCACTGACAGCCTGCGCGGCGTTTTTGTTACAAAATGTATCTTGTTGTTTTTAAAGGAAAAAATTACAAATCTCGCAGACGGAAAAACTACGATGACTTGATCCGTATGTGCCGCTCGTGACACAGTGCGGGCCGACCCGAAAACGACAATAAAAGGAACGCAGATGAACGCCCCTGACAATAAACCCGCCAGCGCCATCATTCACGACAAACCCGTCCCCAGCCGCCCCGGCGAATCGTTCTGGGGCAGCGATGCGATTGCGATGATGCTGCGCGAACTCGATATTCCGTATATCGCGCTGGTGCCCGGCGCGAGTTATCGCGGTCTGCACGACAGCATCGTCAACCTGCTCGGCAATCGCGCGCCGCAGATGGTGTTGTGCGTGCATGAAGAAACGGCAGTGGGCATCTCGCACGGCTACGCCAAGGTCACCGACAAAATGATGGCCAGTGGGCTACACGCCAACATCGGAATGATGCGCGCCATCATGTCGGTCTATAACGCGTGGTGTGATCGCGCGCCCATTTTGATTTTGGGCGCCACCGGCCCATGGGACGCCAGCCAGCGCCGTCCGTGGATCGACTGGATCCACACCACCGCCGATCAGGGCGGATTGATCCGCAACTTCACCAAGTGGGACAACCAGCCGGGTTCACCGGTAGCCGCAGTGGAGGCGTTGATGCGCGCGTCGCAGATCGCGCAGACCGCGCCCAAAGGCCCCACGTATATCAATCTCGAAGTGAGCATGCAGGAAGGCAAGATCGGCCCGATGCCCATGCTGCCCAATCCCAAACGTAATGCGCCACCGTCGTCGCCGCAACCGTCGGCGGCACTGGTGACCGAAGCCGCCAAGCTACTGTCGAACGCCAAAAACCCGGTGATCCTCATGGGACGTTGCTCTCGCAGCGAGGCGGGCTGGCAGGCGCGCATCGCTCTCGCGGAAAAACTCAACGCGCCGGTATTCACCTTCGTCAAGCTGGCGGCGGCGTTTCCGACCGATCACCGCTTGCACGCCGCGCCGCCGGGTTCCTATCTCACCGACCAAGGGCGTGCGATGGTGCGCGAGGCCGACGTGGTGCTGTCGCTAGATGCGCTGGATTTGGCGGGCACCTTGAAGCAAGCCTTCGGCGATCAGCCAATCACTGCGAAAGTGATCCAGGTGTCGTGCGACCAGCACAGCCATCGCGGCGGGGGCGCGGATCATTTTGGTTTGCCGCCGATGGATGTGTTCATGCTGTGCGAAACCGATGCCGCCGTGCCGCTGCTGCTCGAGGCGGTCACCGCGCGCACCACGGCGCCGACAATGCCCGCGGCGCCCGCGCTACCCAAGGCGCCGAACGCGGTGTCGTTGCGTGGCGTGGCGCTGGCGCTGGAAGAAGCGACGAAAGGCGTCGATGTGTGCTACACGCGCTTCCCGCTGGGCTGGAACGGCGCGTACACGCATTTTCGCCATCCGCTGGATTACATTGGTCACGATGGCGGTGCTGGTGTGGGTTCCGGCCCGCCCATGGCCGTTGGCGCGGGGCTGGCGCTGAAAGGCACTGGACGTATCGCTGTCGGCCTTGTGGGTGACGGCGATTTTCTGATGGGCAGCACGGCGATCTGGACGGCGGTGCATTATCAGATTCCCTGTCTCATCATCGTGTGCAACAATCGCTCGTTCTACAACGATGAACGCCATCAGGGCAACATGGCGATCAAGCGGGGCCGTCCCGAAGAAAACCGCTGGATCGGCCAGCGCATCGACGATCCGCCCGTGGACATCGCCGCGATGGCGCGCTCGCAGGGCGCATTGGGTATCGGCCCGATTGAAAAACCCGAAGACGTGCTGCCGGCGGTGCTGCAGGGCATCACCGCTTCGCGTGCGGGCGCGGTGTGCGTGATCGATATGCGGGTGTTGCCGGGGTACGATACGCGGGCGTAGATGGTTGGGTCGTCTTTAAAAAATGTACATGTTTCGAGGAAGCCTAGCCTGAATTTTGCATGAAAAGGGCAAAGATCACCGTAAGTGATTGGCACAATGAGAGTTATCAAGAAACGCATTCGCCAACACCAACAGGTCTTTGCTCACCATGAATTCTACTTCAGAACAACTGCGCTTTGCATCGATTCC
>CAWUUY010000189.1:0-4921 GCA_963924885.1 uncultured Burkholderiales bacterium
CTGCGGTGACGATGGCGTCGTCGAGGATGACGCCGAGGCTGTTGTTCAGGCCATAACGCTTGGTGCGCTCCAGCAAAAAGTTGTTCTGCGGTTGCGGGTGATAAAAAAGCAGCGCGCCCATTTGTTCGGCGGCCTTAAAGAACGGCAGAAATTTCGGCTCGTCCCACTGATCGCCATTGACTTGCGTGTCGAGTGATACGCCTTTCAGGCCCAGCTTGGTGACCGCGCGTTCGAGTTCGCCGATGGCGAGATTCACGTCCTGCACCGGCAGCGTGGCGAGCCCGGCGAGCCGCCCGTTGGATTTTTTGACGGTGGCGCTGAGTTCATCGTTGAAGTCACGCGAGAGCGATAGGCACTGCTCGGCGGGTAGTTGATAGCCGACGAAAGGCGTGTGGATGGACAGCACCTGCACATCCACTTTTTGCTCGTCCATGTCTTTGATGCGCTGTTCGAGCGTGTAGCGCACCTTGGGCGTGGTGAAGGTGGTGCGCATGCCGCAGCCGACCACCGCGCCGAGGCCTTCGCCCGGCTCGTGCTTGAAGCCGTACCACTCTTTTTTGTCGTCGATCGCCCGCCAAAATGAATTGGGGATGATGTGGGCGTGGATGTCGATGGTTTTCATGGCGGGGCCTTATGGTGTATGGTGTTGCATGAGTGCTACCCCCGATTTTAAATCACCCGTCCGGTGTCCGCGAGTTTGGTAACATCGTCAAGATGAAATTTCTGTTCAAAACAAGGGGCCTCTCATGCGCCAGATAAAGTATCGCTTGCTTGTGCTGCTGTTTGCATTCATGAATTGGCCGGTGGCGGCTATTGCCGCTGAAACCGCTGATCCACATGCCGAAGACCGCAAGCAGTTGTTGCAGATTTTCTCCGAGATCGAAAAAGGCATTAACGAGCAGAACATTGAGCGCATGGTGGCGCAGATGGATCCGAACGCTACGGTGATCTGGCTTAACGCCGAGGCGTCGCGCGGGCACGCGGAGGTCAAGGCGTACTACCAGCGCATGGTGGGCACGGGCGACACGATCCTCAAAAAATACACCACCACCGCCAAGGTCGGCGCGCCAGTACGGTTTTTCGGCGACATTGCGGTGGCGGATGGCACGATGGTGGATGATTTTTTTCCGATCCGGCGTGATTATTTCAAGCTCAACTCAAACTGGTCGGGCACCTGCGCCAAGATCGACGGCAAATGAAAGGTGGTTCACCTGCACTTGTCCGCCAATGTGTTCAACAACCTTCTGCTGGATGAGGTGAAGCAGACGGTGTGGTACGCCGGGGCGGGCGGATTGCTGGCGGGGCTGGTGCTGATGTTTGGCATTGGACTACTGACGCGGGGCAAAAAAGGCGCTTAACCGCCCGCCCAGCCGTATCGCATCAAGTAATAAAACAGCGGCGCGGACAGCCACAGCGAATCCATCCGGTCGAGCACGCCGCCGTGGCCCTTGATCAGGTTGCCCCAATCCTTGATACCGCGGGCGCGTTTTTGCGCGGACAGAATTAGCAAGCTGACAAAACCCAGCACGGTGATGGTCAGCGATTTCATCGCCGCCTGAGGCAGTGTGAAGGGCGTGATCCACCAAAGGCTCGCGCCCAGCGCGGTGGCGCAGATGACGCCGCCGATGCTGCCCTCCATGGTTTTTGAGGGCGACACCGGGGAGGCGATCCGGTGTTTGCCGAGCAGCTTGCCCCACACGTATTGCAGCACGTCGCTGGCCTGCGCGATCAGCACCAGATACACCAGCAGAAAAACCTTTCGCTCGCCGTAGCCTGCGATGTCCATTGTGAGCAGCGCCGGTATGTGTAAAAGGCAAACGGCGAGGGCGAGGCCCATGATCCAGGGTCGCGCGCGTGAAGCGACGGGCGCCACAATGTATTCGCGCAGCGCGAGCAGTGCAATCACGCCGAACAGCGCAAACACCGCCAGCGTGCCCAGCCACAGCGCTATGCCGATCAAGGCGGCCATCACCCACCACGAGCGGATGCGGGTGTTCAGGTTGTCGATGCCCGCGTGCGGCGCGCTGCGCGCCACAAATTATCTTAACACCCATCTGATGGCCGATGCCGCCAGCAGCACGCCCGCGATGGCGGCGCATAACCAGAGCGCGTGTTCGCGCACCATCAGCGGGCCTCCTTGTGCCTGGACGCAAGGTAATCCAACGCACGGCACTGTTCGTCGGACAAGACGGTTTGCGGGCGCACGGCGCGTATCGTGGTCAGCGCATCATTCAATTCGGCGGCGCGACCGCTGGCGATCAGCCACGCGGCCACGGCGGCCGCGCTGCGTGAATAGCCGAGCGCGCAACACACGTAGACCGGGCCTTTGGTCAGCGCGCCGTCGATATGTGTTGCCGCGGTTTGAAGTTGCGCCGTGCGCAACGGAATCAGGTCCAGCGCCGACACGGACACATAGTCCGGCATCGCGGCAGTACACGGCAACTCGCCGCACAGATCAATGACCGTGCCGATGCTGGGCGGCAGATCAGCGGCGCTGGCGGGTAGCCGCCCTACCCAGACTTCAGGCGTGACGGCATTTGCCGCATCGGTGTGGCGTGTCCACCAGCGTGAGTTGAACCACGCGCCGATCAGATAAGGCGCGAGAAGCCACTGGCTCGCGGCGCTCAACGTGCCGTCGGCGCGTTTTTGAAACGCTGAGACATCGAGGCAAGCGTAGATCGCTGATGACATCCACCAGCGCGGGCGCCATGCCTTTGTAGGGGATGTGCAGGAGGTCAATGCCCGCCAGCAGCTTGAACAATTCGTCCGACAAATGCCCGCCCGCGCCGCTGCCGGCGGAGGCGAAAGTAATGTGACCGGGTTTGGTTTTGGCGAGCGCAATCAAGTCCTTCACATTTTTTACCGGTAGCGCGGGGGTGACGATCAGTATCAGATTTTGCGTCGCGGCGAGTGTGATGGGCGCGAAGTCGCGCAGCGGATCGTACGGCAATGATTTTTTCAGGCTCACGTTGGCGGCAAGCGCAGCCACGGTGCCGAGCATCAGCGTGTAACCGTCGGCCGGCGCCTTGGCGGTGAGCTCGCCCGCGATCACGCCGCCCGCGCCGGCGCGGTTGTCGATCACGACTTGCTAGCCGAATTTGTCCGAGAGCTTGGTGCCGATGGCGCGCGCAAGTCCGTCTACGCTGCCGGCCTGGCGTTGTGGGCACCAGCAGGCGGATGGGGCGCGTGGGATAAGCCTGCCCTGAGTTCGTCGAAGGGGTTTGCGCGCTGACTGTGGCGGGCAGCAGTGCGAGTAGAAAAATACATAAGTATTTGTTTTTAAACAACTTTTATTCAATCCGCAAATTTGCCGCGCGCACCACCTTCGCCCAGCGCGCGATGTCGTTGCGTATGGTTGTCGCGTACTGCTCCGGCGTGTCGGCGATGGGCATGACGCCGATGGCGGCGAAACGTTCGCGCAGCTCGGGGCTGGTGAGCGCCTTGACGGCTTCGGCGTTGAGCTTGGCGATGATGTCGGCGGGCACGTTGGCGGGCGCCAAGAAACCATACCACGATCCCAGTAAGAATCCTGCGGGTCCGCCGGACTCGCCCATGGTCGGAATCTCGGGCGCCAGCGGCGTACGTTTTTCCGCGCCGATGGCGAGCGCGCGCAAACGCCCCGAACGGATATGCGGCAGTGTTGCTTGCAGCGAATCAAACGCCATCATCACGTGTCCGCCCATGATATCCACCAGCATCGGCTGGCTGCCTTTGAACGCAACGTGCGTCATGCGGATGCCCGCTCTTTGCGAAAACAGCAGCGCGCCCACGTGGTTGATGCCGCCCACGCCGGGCGAGCCGTAGTTCAGATCATTCGGGCGGCTTTTAGCGAGCGCGATCAGCTCGCGCGCGTTGCGCGCCGCGAGCGACGGATGCGACACCAGCAAAAAAGGCGCTTCACCCATGTTGGTGATCGGCGCGATATCGCGGATCACATCAAACGGCATCTTCGGTTGCGTGCTCGGGTTGATGGTCACAGTGCCGGTGGTGCCGGAGAACAGCGTATAGCCGTCGGGCGAGGCCTTGGCGCCAATCTCCATGCCGATCATACCGTTGGCGCCCGCGCGGATTTCGATCACGAAACTGGCTTTCATGTTGTCGTTCATCTTCTGCGTCATCGCGCGCAAGATGATGTCCAGGCCGCCACCGGCCGGAAACGGACAGATCACGCGCACGGGCTTGACGGGGTAGGCGGCGGTTTGCGCCTGCGCGGGTGACGCCGCCAGGGTCATTAACAGCACGGATGAGGCGGCAAGTAGAAGTAGGGGGCGCTTGATCTGCATGCGTGGTTCCTCGCGAATAAAAAGTGCCGCCATTCTTACACATCGTGAAATTTTCCGTCCAACAGTCCGGTCACGCGCCGTGTGTTGGTAGAATCACCTCAGTCCAACTCAGGAGTTCATCATGGAAAGCAAAGGCAAGCAGTTCCGCGAATTACTTAAACAACCCGGCATCCTCATCACCCCCGGCGTATTCGATGGTTACAGCACAAGGCTGGTGGAGGCGGCGGGTTTCAAAATGGGCGCGATATCGGGTGCGGGCGTATCGGAAAGCCGTCTCGGCTGGGCGGATCGCGGGGTGATGACGTTTGAAGCCAATCTCGACAACGCGCGGCGTCTCGCGGATTGCTGCGACAAGCTGCTGCTGCGCGCCGACGCCGACACCGGCTACGGCAACGCGATGAACGTGCATTTTGTGGTGCGCGCGTTTGAAAAAGCCGGCATGGCCGCGCTGATGTTCGAGGATCAGGTATGGCCCAAGCGCTGTGGCCATATGCGCGGTAAATCGTGCATCCCCACTGCGGAGATGGTGCAAAAGGTCAAGGCCGCGGTCGACGCGAGGCGCGACCACGATTTTGTGATTGTTTCGCGCACCGATGCGGCCGGCCCGCTGGGCGTGGATGAAGCGATAGACCGCCTGA
>CAWUUY010000190.1:0-5371 GCA_963924885.1 uncultured Burkholderiales bacterium
AATAAACTGCGGTGGTGACGGCGCTGGCGAATACCAGCGCGGCGCCGAGCAGCATCAGGTTCCAGTGGAGTTTATCGCCAAGGCGGATTTCCTCGTTGAACACCAGCGCAATGCCGCTGTACGACAACACCAGCGATACCACGTGCCGCTTGCGGATGGGCTGCTTTAAAAACAGCGCCGACATCAGCACCACGATGGTCGGATACAGAAAAAGAATCAGCCGTCCCATCCCGGCGGAGATGTATTGCAGGCCGGCGAAATCCAGATAACTGCCGAGGTAATAGCCGAAAAAGCCCAGCGCAATCACGCCCAGCCAGTCGCGGCGCGTGAGATGCGTAGCACCTGCCCACCACGCCATCAGCAGAAAAAACGGCAGCGCCATCAGCATGCGCAGCGCCAGCAGCGTGATGACATCGACGCCCTGCTGATACGCCAGCTTGACGAGGATGGTCTTGGCGGAAAACGCAATTGCGCCGGTGAGGGCGCAGGCGACGCCGATGTAGGCGCCGGTATTGGCTCGGGCGCTGGGGGATAAGCTCACGTTACTGGAAGTTGTTCTGCTCTGCGGGGACTGATAGCTTAACCGAGTATCTGTTTCATCACCGCATCCGGCGAGCTGGCGATGGCCAATACGGCAACGTCGAGCGTATACCCGCGCCCGCGGGCCGGATGCTGGCGGAAGGCTGGAATCGGGCACGGCGTAAAACGAAGATAAAGAAGGGGATTCTTTACATTGGGCTTAAGGCTGAGTCGGTTAAGGAGTATCGTAGAGGCTGAGAAGTAGCAGAGGCGGGATTTTTGTAGAATCACGCGACACGCATGAAGTCATAGGAGGAATCATGGATACGCCAGCGAGCCGAATCACCATCAAGCGCCTGCATCCGCTGTTCGTCGCCGAGGTGACCGGCCTCGATCTGACGGCGCCCGTGCCGCGCGAGGACTTCCGCGTGATCTGGGATGCGTTCAACGAGCACCAGATTCTCGTTTTCCGGAATCAGCATTTCGACGACGAATCGCAGATCGCGTTCTGCCGCCACTTCGGCGAACTCGAAACGATGATCGCGCACCCCGGCAACGACTGGAATCCGGGGCACATTTCCGTCATGACCAACCTCGGCAAAGACGGGAATTTCCTGCCCCCCGACCACCCGGCAATGCTGCACCGCGAGCGCAATGAAGAGTGGCACAGCGACAGCTCGTTCAAGCCGGTCGCGGCGCTCGCGTCTCTGCTGGCGTCGCGCATAGTCCCGCCGGTCGGTGGCAACACCGATTTCGCCAGCGCGCGTGCGGCTTACGAGGCCTTGCCCGCCGAACGCAAGGCCGCGCTCGAAGGCCTGACGGCGCTACACCGCATGACGTATCGCGACATAAACAACGACAAAGGCTACAACGAGGAAGACAAAAAGCGCCATGTCGTCACGCACCCGGTGATCCGCGCCAATCCCGTCAACGGCCGCCGCGCGCTCTACGTCGGCGCGCACGCGCAGGAGATCGTCGGCATGCCGCCGGCGGAAGGCGCCATGCTGCTCGACGAGTTGACCGCGTTCGTCACGCAGCCGCAGTTCGTTTACAGCCACCACTGGCGCGCCGGCGACGCGGTGATGTGGGACAACCGCTGCACGCTGCACCGGGCGACGACGTTCGACAAGACCAAATATAAGCGCAAGCTGCACCGCACGACCATTGCGGGCAAGACGCCTGATAGCACGTTTGCGGTGATGCCGTGATGGGTATGGCATTGCGAGCCGCGATTACTCTGGCTTGCGTGCTGTCGGCGTCTGCTGTTGGCGGTCCGGCATGGGGCGCCTATCCGGAAAAGACCGTTCGGATAATCGTGCCCTCGCCACCGGGCGGCGGCAACGATGTCATGGCGCGCCTGGCGAGTCAGAAGATCTCCGAAGCCTGGGGCAGACAGGTGGTGGTGGACAACCGCCCCGGCGCTGGCGGCGCCATAGCCTTTGAGATGGTGGCGCGAGCGGCGCCGGACGGCTACACGCTACTGCTCGGAAGCACCAACTTGACGGTGCTGCCGGATATTCAAAAGGTGAATTTCCATCCCATCAAAGACTTCGTGCCCGTTTCGCTCATGGCGAAGTCGATGAATATTCTCCTCACGCATCCTTCGGTGCCGGCGAAATCGGCGAAGGAGCTGATCGCTCTTGCCAAACTGCGCCCGGGCAAGCTCAACTATGCGACCACTATCGCGACGTCAGTACATCTCGCGGCCGAGCTGTTCAAGGCCAACGCCGGGGTGAATATTGTGATGGTGCCGTATAAAGGCATGGGCCCGGCCCTGATGGACCTCATTTCGGGCCAAGTGGATATCGCGTTCGCCAACCCAGCCGCGTCACAGGAGTACGTGCGATCGGGCCGGATGCGGGCGCTGGCCGTGACCGGCGAAAAACGTTCCGCCATGTTGCCGGACGTGCCGACGGTCGCGGAGACGGTAATCCCGGGGTTCGAAGCGAGCACTTGGTGGGGCATACTGGCGCCTGCGGGAACGCCGCTCGCCATTGTCGCTGAGGTCAATGGAAAACTGGCAGTCGCGCTCACTCAGCGCGACATGATGGATCGCGTCGCCGCCCTCGGCGCGGACCTGGTCGGCGGGGCGCCAGAACGGCTTGCCGCGCACCTGAACGCCGAAATTCCGAAGTGGCGCGACGTCGTTCGGGCGGCGAACATCAAACTTTAGAAGTTATTTCATATACAGGAGGATATCGAAATGAACATCGTGCGCCACGATATCAGCGGGCACCTGAGCAAGGTGGTTGAACACAACGGCACCGTCTATGTTGCCGGCACGACGGCCGGGGACAGGTCGGTCGGAATGAGGCAGCAGACCGAGCAGGTGCTGGCGCGGATCGACGGATTGCTCGCCAAAGCCGGCACCAACAAGTCGAAGCTGCTGGCCGCGACCGTCTATATTTCAGACATGGCGCAAAAAGCGGCGATGAACGAAGCGTGGCTCGCCTGGATCGATCTCAAGAATCCGCCAACGCGCGCCTGCGTTGCAGTGGAGCTCGGCAGTAAGGAGACGCTGGTGGAAATTGCCGTCACAGCCGCCAAATAGCGGTTGCCGGCTGCGCGAGACGGATTTAAGGAAAGTTAGTACGCCATGAACCGAGACGAACTCAGCCTCAGCAATATCGACGACCTTCGGGAGATAGCGAAGAAACGCCTGCCTCGTCCGATATTCGAGTACATCGACGGAGCTGCGGAGGATGGCATAGCCAAGCAGCACAATCGCGAGGTGTACCGGTCGCTCAAGATCAAGAACCGGGTTCTGAAGAACGTGTCCAAGCGCTCGACCGCGACCGAGATTTTTGGCAAGAAGCTCACCATGCCCTACGCGATTTCGCCGACGGCATCGGCCGGTCTGATGTGCGAAGGCGGGGAAGTGGCCCTCGCCAAGGCGGCGGCCAGGATGGGCGTGCCGTGCACCGTCGCGACCAATGCGCTGACCTCGCTGGAGGAAATAGTCGAGGCTGCGGGCGGCAACCTCTGGATGCAGCTCTATATGTGGGTGGACAAGAAGCTGCGGGCGGACTTTGTCCAGCGCATCAAGTCGGCCGGATTCGACACTTTGCTGGTTACTGTCGACGGCTCGGTCGGAGCCAATCGCGAGCACGACCGCAAGAACGGCTACACCATGCCGCTGCGCTACACGCCGAAGCTGATCGCGGGGGTGCTGGCCAATCCGGGCTGGTGCTTGCGTGTCCTGGCCCCGCAATACCTCAAGCGCGGTGCTTTCACGAAGGCAAACTATCCGCCGGAAATGTCGAGCAAGCTCTCGGACAAGCCCACCGATCACGAAATGACCAAGCCCGACACGCAGTGTTGGGACGACATCAAACGCATCCGCGACATCTGGCCGGGCTACATGCTGGTCAAAGGGCTGCAGAGCTGGGAGGACGTCGTGCTCGCCGCTGATAACGGCATGGACGGTGTCGTCCTGTCCAACCATGGCGGCCGCTACCTGGACAGCGCGCCGGCGCCTCTTCAATTAGTGCCGGAGGTTCGCAGGGCTGTGGGCGACCGGCTCAAGATCATTATCGACAGTGGCGCGAGGCGCGGTTCCGATATCGTGAAGGCCATCGCCATGGGGGCAGACTTGGTCATGTCCGGCCGGCCCACTCTCTATGGCGCCGCCGCCTCCGGCGAAGCGGGCGCCTACCGCGCGCTCGAGATTTTTCAGACGGAGATGGACCGGGTCATGGCGCAGCTCGGACTCAATCGCATTGATGAAATCAGCCCGCACATTTTCTGGGATCCGCCTCACTGGGTTCCAAAGCCCAGGTCTGCCGGGGTTACCGGGCAGATCGGCGCTTGCGCTTCCACCGGGTTCGCGGAACCGGGGGCGACTTAGCGCAAGGCGCTCTACGTCGGCTCGCACGCGCGCGAGATCGTCGGCATGCCGCCGGCGGAAGGCGCCCGGCGGCTCGACGAGCTGACCGCGTTCGTCACGCAGCCGCAGTTCGTCTACAGCCACTACTGGCGCGACGGCGACGCCGTGATGTGGGACTACCGCTGCACGCTTCATAGGGCAACGACGTTCGACAAGGTGAAGTACAAGCGGAATGGGCCGTCTTGTTTACTTATTTTTTCAGGTTTCATTTTTGTGCCTCATCGCACAATTAGAATTGCCTCAAAGAAGACCTGTGCTTTCATTGCCGGCTCCCGCATGCTCTACTATTCTTTTGCCAGCAACCCACGATTCCCTTTCGATGGCAGGTTGTACTTGCGCAAGCCGACTCTCGTTACAGTAGGTTCACTACCGCCGCTTCCCGCCACCCATGATGCCGCCCAGCACGCCGCGCAATATCTCCTTGCCCACTTGCGTGCCGATGGTGCGCACCGCGCTCTTGGCAGCGGTTTGCATCAGGCCGTCGCGTTGGCCGCCGCGCGGGCCGGTGGAGCCGAAAAGCATGTCTTTCAGTCCGCCCAGCAGTCCGCCACCGCTCGCATCCTGCGCCGGTGGTTGCCCGCCGACGGATGTGTTTGCTGTGGCGCCGCCGGCGCCTGCCGGTGTTGCCGCACCCGCGATGCGGCCGGTGAGTTTTTCATACGCCGATTCACGATCCACGGTGGTTTCGTACACGCCGGCCACCAGTGACGCTTTCATAATCGCTGCGCGCTCCTCGGGCGTCACCGGCCCCAAGCGGCTACCGGGCGGTGCGATGAATGCGCGCTCGACCACCGTGGGCCGGCCTTTTTCATCGAGGAAGGACACCAGCGCTTCGCCGACGGCGAGTTCGGTAATCACCGCTTCGACATCCAGCTTGGGGTTGGCGCGCATGGTGGAGGCGGCGGTCTTCACGGCTTTTTGATCGCGCGGGGTGAAGGCGCGCAGGGCATGCTGCACGCGGTTGCC
>CAWUUY010000191.1:0-5161 GCA_963924885.1 uncultured Burkholderiales bacterium
CACAACCTGCCCTTCCACACTCGCCATCTCCCGCCATCCGGCGGTGAGGCGACCGCCGGCCCCGGGTTCGCTGTTGGTTTCGATGGCAATCCCGCCATGTGCGGCGTTGGCCTCGAATCGTGTCTGGGCCTGCAACGCCAGGCGTTTGCCTTCCTCTTAGTACAGCGCAAATTGCGATTCCAACGCGCTGGTATCCGCGTCAACAAGTGGTGGCCTTCGCGCGACGAACAAGCCCTCGATATACCCATTCACCGGGCGCAAAATCTTGGCAGATCATTCGAACGCGCTCTGCGACATGTCATCGTCAAAATAGGGGAGCAGTATGGTCTTCATCTAAGCGCCTCTCGTTCGCGGGATGTGTAATTGCCATCACGCATACCATTGATCCTGTGGTCGAGGAAAGCGACTACAAGAATAGCTTGATAGTTTGTCTACCGATTGTTTGTCTGCCGATTGCTTGCCTACCTCACGCCGCAGCAGGCTTCGGAATCGGCACGCGATGGAGCTTCATCGCCATCGACACCGCGCTGTAGTAGCCCAGCAACCCAACCACTTCGGCAATGCAGTTGCGTCCCAGCAGCTTCTCGGCGCGGTCAAATACTTCGTCCGAGCCGCCGCCGGGCGCCATCGAGATGGCGGCAAGATCGTAAATCGCCCGCTCGCGCTCGTGATCGAACGATGGCATTTGCCCGGCACGCATCGCATCGAAGACGGCTGGTTTGTAACCGAGTTCAAGGCAACGTTTGACATGGGACGCCCAGACATAATCCCCGCGCCAATGGTTGGCGATGATGCAAATAATGAGCTCGACTTCGCGCTCGCTGAGGGACCCCGCCTTGTTGAGAAACGTGCCGATGGCCTCCATGGCGGCTGCGAGTTTCGGCGAATGGATCCAGACCTTGTAAGGCGCGAGCAACCGGCCACGTCCAGCAACCAGGTCCGCAAACACTTTCTTTTGCGCATCCGTCATCTCGTTTTCGGGGAGATCCTTGATGCGACTCGTTTCCGCCATGATGTGTGCCTTTTCAATTGGATGGGTGCGCGTTGAGCTAAACGATATCACAGCGAGTTGAAGTTATCCCGCACGCCAATGCATCGAAGGCCCGCAAGCATTGTGCCCAATGCGTAACCACGTTACGCTCCACCGCAACGCCAGATTCACACTCACCGGAGCAGTCATGCCGCGAAAACAGCTTGTCGCCTATGCGTTTACGTTCCTTGCGGCGTTGGGGTTGTGCATGTACCTGCTGCTGCCCGCAGAATCCGAGCTGCGTTTTTTAGGTCTGATCGTTGTGATTCTCTGGCTGCCCATGGCGCTGCGCTACTTGAACAGGGTGTTCAAAGAACGCGCCACCGCGCTGCTGACGCCCAAGACCATCCCGGCCGCACACCACCCGCGCGAAGTGAATGCGACGCTGGAAGCGACGTTTTCCGTTACGGTCGGCACGGACTTGATGCGATTGGACGTGGATAGCAAAATTCTGGATTTGCGCTGCCTGCTGGCACTGGGAACCGACGGGTTCAGCGCAAGACTATGGCGCGCGGACAAAATCACGGGGCCGTGGCCCAGCGACGAAAAGCTGATCCTGAACGCGGAGTTTTTGATTCCAGAACGCGCGTTGCCGCGTTTTCCCACCGATGCGATTGCACGCGTACTGCTGCGCGACACCGTTATCGGCACTGTCAGGGTGTTGAGCGTGAACGCACCGGCGGCTTGACGGCGCTGGACTCGATCTCGACGGGGCGCAATACCCGATACACCGGCACCTCGCTGCTGGACGCAACGGTGGGCAGCGAGCCTTTCTTGTCCACCGGAATCATGCCGAACGACACGAAGCTGCTCGGCGACTCCGGCTCCAGTGCCACGGCGATCACGCCGGCGTTGGCCTGCGCCATTGGGAAGACGTAGCTACCGGCGGGAAAGCGCACCTTTTTAGGCATCGTTTCCGTGGTGACGCGACTGGTGATGCGTCCTTCGACATACGTGGCGCTCGGGCGGCGGTCAGTGACCTGAAACGTTTCGACTTCCAGTTCCGTAGCCTTATCCAAACGCCGCACCTCCACCCCGGACAGCATCAGCCGTTCTGCAATCTGGTGATACACCGGCGGCATCACGTAGGCCCACGGCCGTTGCCGCGCGATTTCGGTGGTCACGCTCAGCGAATCCGACCAGTCGACTTCAATCGTCTTCAATGCGCCGCTGGCCGGATCAAGCATGTCGAGTTTCTGTTTGGTCACCGGGCTTCTGAGTAGCACCGCCACGTTATCACCGGGCCGCGGATCGCTGCCGCGGCGGATGATGTCGGCGCGCACGGCGGATACGGTATCCAGCAATTCCCTGGCGTTGTCAGCGGCGGTGTTGAGCAAGCCGCCGATGGCGATAATGTGGCTATGCACTCTGCGGGCGAAACTCTCGCGGCCGATGCCCACGCCGCGGCTTTCGACCAGGAACGACACTGCGTTCTGCAATCCGGCGAAATTGCGCCCGATGTCGGGCGTGGTGCCGCCCATCGACACCAGCAGATCCTTGGGGTTATAGCTGGTGGTGTAATACCAGAAGTGGGTATAGCCGGCGCGACTGGTCGCTTCGCGAAATCCACCCATGAATTTGCCGTTCGCCAGCGCCGTCAGCGACGGATGCACATTGGGGTTGGTCGCATACTGTACAGTCAGATCGTAGGACTGGATCACGCCGAACTTCTCGATCCATCGCGTCGCGACGCTGAATTCGTGGGCGTCGATAAACACATGCGGCTCGAATTCGTTAACCACGCGGTGCAGCGCGCGAGTCTCGGGCAGGTCTACCTTGACGTGGTCGCGGTTGATGTCGATGGTACTGTAGGGCGAGCGCCGGAAGTAGTAAGCGCCGTCGGGATTCGAATGCGGGACGATGACCACTGTCAACTTGTCGAGCAGCGGCCGCAGGCTGCCCAGCGCGAGTTCACGCGCCAGCACCAGCATCGCCTCGCCACCGGCCGGTTCGTTGCCGTGCTGCAGACCGGTCACCACCACCACGGGGCGACCGAGACGACGCGCCTGCGCACCCGTTTGCACACCCTCCGCCGACAGCACCAGCGCCGGCATCGCCCGGCCTTCCTGCGACCCCCCGATCATGCGCACCCGTACCGCGGCAGAGCGCCGGCGCAGTCCTTCGACATAGGCAAGCATGTCTTCGTGCGAAGTGAAATCGGCGCGCCCCGGCTTGAATCCGGGGGTATCGTAGGCTACCTGAGGATCGGGATAGCGCTGCCGCACCTCAGCGCTCTGCTGGTAAGCACGTTCGGGGTCGAACTGCGCATACAGTGCTGGAGCATGGAAAGCAGTCAGCGCCAGCAACACCCGCAGCAGGTTGTGGCGAGAATAACGACGCTCAGACATGATAGCTCCGGCAAGAAATCGAAAGGCGCATTAGACCATTCCTGCGGTCGTCGGAACAAATTCTGTTTGCGGATTTATTGATTCCGTTCGTGGTGAGTTTATCGAACCATGAGCGGAGTCCGCCTATTCAGCGCTCCCCGAAATAGCCGCATCCCGGCTGGCTATCAACAACACCGCTCGCCGCGCTGCAATGGGCGTGTGTTTGCGCTTTGCCGACCGCGGGCGGGTGGTCAGCCAATGACATCAAGAATCAAACGCCATATATCGCCACCAGACAAAATACATCATAACTATCTGTTTTTATTGATTTATAACCATCCTATCGTGCCCACGAATCATCCCGCTGTGACTTTGACGAGTTTTTGCAAACAACGAATCCGCGCTGGCTTTGGAATGTTGGGGAACGAGCGAGAGAACGACACGTAGGCGACTTCTCCGACATAAAGATCGCCGTGTGCATCCACCGTCATGCCGTGCGGCGAAATGAACTGTCCCGGCCCGGTGCCGCGCGCGGGGTCGGCCTGGACTGTGGCCAACAGCGTTCCCTTGGTGTCCATCACGCTGATGCGCGGCCCGATATTCGGGTGGTTGATGTTGACGGATAAATGCGGTCCCAGTTCGGCGATATAACACAACGGGCACTTACCATTGGCGCCGTTGGTCATGAACAAGCCACTGGGCCGATGCAGATTGTTCCACTGGGTCTCAAAGCGGCCCTTGCCGTCGAACACCTGCACGCGATGATTCTCGCGGTCTGCCACATAGACCCAACCATCCGCGTCGCAGGTGATGTTGTGCGCGATGTTGAATTCGCCGGGCCGCGTGCCGGGGCCTCCCCATGAGAACAATAATTTTCCATCGGGTGAGTATTTATGCACGCGGGCGTTGCCGTAGCCGTCGGAGATGTAGATATCGCCTTGCGGCGACAACGCGGTATGGGTGCAGCGATTAAACGGCTCGCCGCTCATGTACGCCGATGATTTGCCGGGTATGCCGATGGTCAGCAGCACCTTGCCGTCCAGCGTGCATTGGCGCATGGTGTGGTCGCCATCGTCGGTGAGGTAGATGGTGTCATCGGCGCCCATATGCACGCCGTGCGCATTCTTGAAAAGGCCTTCGCCCCAGGAGCGCAAAAAATTGCCCGCGCGATCGAACACCACCATCGGGTGCGGGCCGCGGTTAAAGGCGTAGACATTGTCGTGGCGATCAACGCCGACCGCAGCGACATCGCCGCTATCCCAGCCGTCAGGCCATTTCGCCCAACCATCGTGCGCCCGGTAGGCGAAATCGCCGCTTCCCATGATGGGGCTGCTCATTTCTGTTTTTCTCATTTGTATTCGTGTCTATTGTTGCGGACAAATCGACGGCTGCGAAACCTACGGCGCCAGATTGCGTTTTTTCACCACCTTGCGCCACTTCGCGATTTCCTCGCGCACAAACTTGGTGAAGGCATCGGGCGTCATCAGCACAGGCTCCGCGCCCTGTTCGGCGAGGCGGGGTTTCATTTCGTCGGAGGCGAGTATGCGATTGATTTCGGCGTTGAGTTTGGTGATGATCTCGGACGGCGTTTTCGCCGGCGCGAGGATGCCCCACCACTGCGTTGCCGAGAAGCCCGGCAGGGTCTCGGCCACGGTGGGCAGCTCCGGCAGAAAAGATGAACGCTTGGCGGTGGTCACCGCCAGCGCGCGCAGGCGGTTGGCCTTGACCTGCGGCCAGGCCGACGGCAGGCTGATGGTGATCATTTGCACATGCCCGCCCACGGTGTCGATCACGGCGGGCGCGG
>CAWUUY010000192.1:0-6776 GCA_963924885.1 uncultured Burkholderiales bacterium
CGGAAGTTCTTGAACTGCAGCGGGAAGTCGGTGATGGATTTGCGGATCAGCGCGATGGCGTCCTGCAGCAGGTCTTTCTTGGCACCGGAGACGCGCACCACATCGCCCTGGATGCTGCCCTGGACTTTCATCTTGCTGTCTTTGATGAGCTTGATAATTTTTTTGGCAAGCTCCTGATCCACGCCCTCGCGCACCTTCACGACTTGCTTTACCTTGCCGCCGCCGATGGTTTCGGTTTTGCCGTATTCCAGGCAGCGGATATCAATGCTGCGCTTGGCCAGACGACCGGTCAGCACATCCTTGACCTGGGCAAGTTTGAACTCGTCGTCCGCGTAGACGACGAGTTCTTTTTCTTTTTCCTTGATTTCAACGCGGGCGTCGGATCCCTTGAAGTCAAAGCGGTTGGTGACCTCTTTGTTGCATTGATCGACGGCGTTGCGCACTTCCATCTGATTGACTTCGGATGCTATATCAAACGTGGGCATGGCGGGTTCCGGCTGACGTAGGATTGACGCAACCCATTATACGCCGCTGCCCTATCCGCAAACCGCGCGCACCTGTTTCAGGTCGGTGTGCCCATCGATGATTTTTTCAATGCCGTCCTGCTTGAGGGTCGTCATGCCGCCTGCCGTTGCGGCCTCCAGCAGTTCTTCCATGGACGCGCGCTGCTGCATCAGGCGGCGCGAACCGCGATCCACGGTGAAAAGTTGATAGACTCCGATGCGGCCACGATAGCCGGTGTGTCCGCATTCCTCGCAGCCGGCCGGTCGCCGCAGCATGACCTTACCGCCGTGGCGGGCTTTCCATGCGGTGACGAGCGGCGTGACCTCGCCGTTCGCGTCAGTGCAATACTCTCGTGCCAGGTCAGCCAATTCGTCATCGCTAGCGGCTTCGAGCGTGCCGCACGCCTCGCACACCTTGCGCGCAAGTCTTTGTGCAATGACGCCGAGCAGCGCATCGGCGAAGTTGAAGGTATCCAGTCCTATATCCAGCAGCCGCACCACGCTTTCCACCGCGCTGTTGGTATGCAGGGTGGAGAACACCAGGTGCCCGGTGAGTGCCGCTTCCACCGCGATGCGCGAGGTTTCAAGATCGCGCATTTCTCCGACCATGATGATGTCCGGATCGCCACGCAGAAAAGCCCGCAGGGTCGCGGCGAAGGTCCAGCCGATCTTGCGGTTGACCTGAACCTGACGCAGCCCCGGATGGGTGATTTCGACCGGGTCCTCGGCGGTCCAGATTTTTCTTTCGCGTGTATTGATTTGGCTTAATAGCGAATGCAGCGTGGTGGTCTTACCCGAACCGGTCGGGCCGCATGCCAGGATCATGCCATGCGGTTTGGCGATCAGCCGCTGCAACTCCTGGGTGAGCCGTTGGCTCATGCCGATCTGTTCCAGCGAGCGCAGCGTCGCGCCCGACAACAACCGCATCACGATATCCTCAAGACCGTTGGCGGTGGGAATGGTGGCAATGCGGAGCTCGATTTTGGCCTCGCCCGGCACCGCGAACTCGAGTTTGCCGTCCTGCGGGCGGCGCTTTTCGGAAATGTCGAGCCCGGACATGATCTTGATGCGCGACACAATGGCGCTGCGAAACCGGTACGGGATATGCAGGTAGTCATAGAGTGCACCGTCGCGCCGGAAGCGGACGCACGTGTCCTGCTTGTTCGGGTAATTTTCGATATGGATGTCGGTGGCGTGTTGCTGGCTCGCGTCAATCATGATCTTGTTGACGAGTTTGACCAGGTTGTTGTCCGACTCGGTAACCTGCGGTTCCTCGATATTCAGCGGCTGCGTCGAGGTCAGGCTCAATTGCGTAAGCAGATCCTCGGTACGCGATTTTTCGTGCGCATTGTTTGCCAGCGCAGACGCCGGTGCGGGATTGATTCCCGCTGGTGGCGAATCCAAGAACGCAGAGGGCGAAACGGCCTGTCCATAACAACGATTGATGGCACGGAGTATGTCGTCCCGCGCGGCCATGGCCGTCGCGACGCGCATTTGTGAATGGAAGCGCAATGCGTCGATGGCCCGTGTGTTGAGCGGATCAACCAGTGCCACGATCACGGCGCCATGCTCCACGTAGAGCGGAATGGTGCAATGCTTGCGCGCGAGATCTTCGTCAATGCGCGATAAGGCGTCGTATTCGATCGGGAAGGTATCCAGTTCGACGAACGGTATGCCCAGTTTCTCGGCCAGCGCCTGCTTGAGCTGTTGTTCGTTGATGACGCCGGAACCGAGAAGGATTTGCCCGAGCGGCGTCTTGTGATCTTGTTTCTGCTGTGCAAGCGCGGTGTCGAGTTGGGCTTGCGTAATGAATTTCATCTGCAGAAGGGCTTCGCCAAGCCGCATCATGGGCAGGGTGCCCTGGCGCTTTAACGCGATGGCAAGTTCTTCCCGCTTGATAACGCGGTTTTTGGTCAGCAGTTCACCGAGCCGCAGGACTTGGCTCTGCTGTTGATTCTTCAGTGCATAGTCGAGATCGTGGCGCGATAATCTCTGCCAGTTCAGCAGAATTTCGCCCAGCAGTTCTCCGATCTGGCGGGTTCTTAGCGCGCTGTTCGGATAGAAATGGCGTTTAACTGTGTCACCTTCGGCGGGCACGAAGAGGTACAGTCCGGCGTCGTCATCAAAGGAGCCGGCTGTCTCTCCGGAGACCACCGCGCCGTCGGTCAGGGTGAGCGCGTACGGCTGCGTGGGCGCGGGTGGGTTGCCGGGATCGAGCCGCTGCCGCTGGATGGTTACGGGACGGTTCAGCCGCAGTGTGCGCATGCGGCAGAATTCAATGTGCTCGACGTTCACCGAGGCGCCGGAGGTGAAACTCAGGCTACGCTTTCGCGGATCAAAATCGACCAGCGTGCCGGCGAGTTTGGTGCCCGGCGCGGATTCAGCAAGTTCTATTTCGCAGGCTTCGCCAATGACGCGCTCGGCGTCCGTGGCCGGCACGAATTGCACGGGGAACGGCCACGCCGCAGCGCGCTCCGGCATGACGGTGAGTGCCGCCCGCAGCGCGGGGGCGGGATGGCAATCATTGTCTGCATCGTACACGGCCGTGTCCTTATAAGGGGGTAACAATAAGATTAATTAAAAAAAATAGTTACAGATACTTCCCCTGCTCGAAGTGGCACACATAATCGAGTGTTTCCAGCGTCTCGATGTCGAATGCGGCGTTGCCTGGAACTTCAAACTTTTCGCCCGCGCGCACCGTGCGCCAATCCGCCGCGCCCGGCAGCTTGACCTTGCACACGCCGGCGTTGATTTCCATGACTTCCGGCGCGCCGGTGTTAAAGGTAAGTTTGCTGGGGAAAATCACGCCCACGCTTTTGCGCGTGCCGTCCTTGAACAGCTCGGTGTGGCTGACGCACTTGCCGTCGAAATAGACGTTGGCTTTTTTGACCACGCTGACATTATCGAATTGGGACATGACGTTCCTTCCTACATGCGATGTTTGTTCAGTTTGGCGGCGATACGCAGCCGCAACGCGTTCAGGCGGATGAAACCGGCGGCGTCTTTTTGATCGTATGCGCCGCCGTCGTCTTCAAACGTTGAAATCGCCGGATCAAACAGCGAGTTCGGCGAGGTGCGGCTCACCGTCATCACCGTGCCTTTGTAGAGCTTGACCTTGACCACGCCGTTGACCGCCACTTGTGATTGATCGATCAGCGATTGCAGCAGCAGGCGCTCGGGGCTGAACCAGTAGCCGTTGTAGACCATGCGCGCATAACGCGGCATCAGGTCGTCTTTCAGCGCGAGCACTTCGCGGTCGAGGGTGATCGACTCCATCGCGCGGTGGGCCTTCAACATAATGGTGCCCCCGGGGGTTTCATAGCAACCGCGCGACTTCATGCCGACGTAACGGTTTTCCACCAGATCCAGCCGGCCCACGCCGTGTTTGCCGCCGAGCTGGTTGAGTTTCTCCAGCACTTTGGCGGGCGAGAGTTTCTGGCCATTGATGGCGACGATATCGCCGCGCTGGTACGTGAGTGAAATCACCTCAGGTTTGTTCGGCGCTTTTTCCGGTGACACGGTGATGCGCCACATCGAATCTTCGGGTTCAAAGGCCGGGTCTTCCAGCACGCCGCCTTCGTATGAAATATGCAGCAGGTTGGCGTCCATGGAATAGGGCGCGCCGCCGCCTTTTCTTTTTTTGTAGTCAACGGGAATGCCGTGTTTGTCGGCGTAGGCCAGCAGTTTTTCGCGCGACAGCAGATCCCACTCGCGCCATGGCGCGATCACTTTCACGTCGGGCATCAGTGCGTAGGCGCCGAGTTCAAAGCGCACCTGATCGTTGCCCTTGCCGGTGGCGCCGTGCGATATCGCATCGCCTTTGGTCTTGCGCGCGATTTCCACCAAGCGCTTCGCAATCAGCGGGCGCGCAATCGAGGTGCCGAGCAGATACTCGCCTTCATATACCGCGTTGGCGCGGAACATCGGAAACACGAAGTCGCGCACGAATTCTTCGCGCAGGTCTTCAATGTAAATATTCTCGCGCTTGATGCCCATCTTGAGCGCCTTGGCGCGCGCCGGCGCGACTTCCTCGCCCTGGCCAATGTCGGCGGTGAAGGTGACCACGTCGCAATGATAAACATCCTGCAACCACTTCAGAATCACCGAGGTGTCCAGGCCACCGGAGTAGGCGAGGACGACTTTTTTGATCTTTTTTTCCATTATAAAATACTCAATAAAAACAAATATTTACGTAAAAAAGTAACAAGGGTGGTACGGCGAGAATCAGAACAGCTTGCGCGACGGATCGGCTTCCAGCACGCGCGGTATCAGCAGAAATTCGAGCAGCGCTTTTTGCGCGTGCAAACGGTTTTCGGCTTCGTCCCACACCACGCTTTGCGCGCCGTCGATCACGTCGGCGGTAACTTCTTCGCCGCGGTGCGCGGGCAGGCAGTGCATGAAAAGCGCGTCCTTGTTGGCCGCGCGCATCATGTCGGCATCGACGCACCAATCGGCGAAGTCGCGTTTGCGTTCTTCGTTTTCGGCTTCCTGGCCCATGCTGGTCCACACGTCGGTGGTGATGAGATCGGCGCCCTTGGCGGCGTCCATCGGATCGGCGAATTCTTCGTAGTGCGCGTCGCCATACAAACCCGCGCGATCGGCTTCGACTGCATACCCGGGCGGCGTGGAGACATGCACGTTGAAATCGAGCACTTCCGCCGCCTGTAGCCAGGTGTTACACACATTGTTGGAGTCGCCGATCCACGCCACGGTTTTGCCTTGAATGCCGCCGCGATGCTCGATGAAAGTGAAAATGTCTGCGAGGATCTGGCAGGGGTGATATTCGTTGGTGAGGCCGTTAATCACCGGCACTCGCGAGTGCGCGGCGAATCTTTCGATGATCGCCTGCTCGAAGGTGCGGATCATCACAACATCGACCATGCGCGTGATCACGCGAGCGACATCTTCGATGGGTTCCCCGCGCGACAGTTGCGTGTCGCGCGAGCTCAGATTGATGACGGTGCCGCCCATTTGCAGCATGCCGGCCTCGAACGACACGCGCGTGCGCGTGGAGTGCTTCTCGAAAATCATCGCCAGCGTGCGGTCGTGCAGCGGCATGTGCGCCTCGTAGCGCTTGAACCGATCCTTGATCCAGCGCGCGCGGCCGAACAGGTACTCGTATTCCTCGCGCGAGAAATCGTTGAATTGAAGATAGTGGCGAAGGGTCATCGCAATATGGCTGCGGAGGAGATCTGCGCGGCAGTCGTGAGTTTCTATGCTGCTGCAGCGGCAGGTTTCATCAGGAACGCGCGCATCAGCGGCGCGAGTTCATTGACCAGTTGATCGGCCTCGGCGCGCGAGATCACCAGCGGCGGCACCAGGCGCACCACGGTATCGGCGGTAACGTTAATCAACAGTCCGGCATCGAGCGCGGTCTTCACCAGTTCGCCGCACGGGCGGTCCAACTCGATGCCGATCAGCAGGCCCTGCCCGCGGATTTCCTTGACGCCCGGCGTTTCGGCGAGTGCGCGCTTGAGGCTGGCGCGGATGTGTTCGCCGATGTCGTTGGCGTTGCGGCAAAGGTGCTCGGATTCAACGATATCCAGCGTGGCCAGCGCCGCCGTGCAGGCCAGCAAGTTGCCGCCAAAGGTCGAGCCATGGCTGCCCGGCTGAAACAGCTTGGCAGCCGTGCCCTTGGCCACACAGGCACCGATGGGCACGCCGCCGCCCAAGCCCTTGGCCAGCGTCATCACGTCGGGCGTCACGCCATAGTGCTGAAACCCGAACATCGTGCCGGTGCGGCCGATACCGGTTTGCACCTCGTCGAGCATCAGCAGCCAGCCGTGGGCGTCGCAAATCTCGCGCAGGCCTTTCAGGTAGCTGCCGTCGCACACGCTGACGCCGCCTTCGCCCTGCACCAGTTCGGCGAGGATGGCGACCACGTTTTTGTTGGAGGCGGCGACACGCCGCACGGCTTCAAGGTCGTTAAACGGCACGCGCACAAAACCTGATACCAGCGGTTCAAAACCGGCCTGTACCTTGCGGCTGCCGGTGGCCGAGAGTGTTGCGAGTGTGCGTCCGTGAAAAGATTTTTCGAGCACCACCACGGCGGGGTTTTCGATCTCTTTTTTGTGGCCGTAGTAACGCGCGATTTTGATCGCCGCTTCGTTGGCCTCGGCGCCGGAGTTGCAGAAAAACACGTTGTCCATGGCCGCCAGCTTGCACAGGCGCTCGGCGAGTTCGGCCTGCTCCGGAATCTCGAACCAGTTGGAGACGTGCAGCAGCTTGCCGGCTTGGTCGCAGAGCGCGCGCGTCACCGCCGGGTGCGCGTGA
>CAWUUY010000193.1:0-4344 GCA_963924885.1 uncultured Burkholderiales bacterium
ATACGAGGCGCTGGCCGAGAGCGTGGCCAGCAGGGTGAGGCCGCCGGTCGACAGCCCCAGCAGATGTCCAGCGGCCAGCCCCAGCGCCGCCGACAGCAACGGCATCACGATCGCAAACACCAGCAGGAAGGGGCCAAAGCGCCGCAAGGCGGCGCTTTGCCGTGCCGCCACCAGGCCCATTTCGAGCAGGAACAACGCTAGCACGCCCTTGAAAAAATCAATGAACAAGGGGCCCAGCGGCGCGATGCCTTCCGGCCCGATGACCCAGCCCACCACCAGGCCACCGAGCAGCAGGAACACGCTTTTGCCCAACACCACTTCGCGCGCCAACGGGGCAAATGGGGTTTCGCCGCCGATGCCGCGCGCCAGTATCACGCCAATCAGTATGGCGGGGGCTTCCAGCAACACCAGAAACACCGTGAGCAGCCCTTCGTACGATACGTTCTGGCGCACCAAAAACGCGCTTGCCACCGCGAAGGTGACCACACTCACCGAGCCGTAGTGCGCGGCGATGGACGCCGCATCCGCGCGCTTCAAGCCGCCCGCGTAACGCAGTATCGGATACGCGGCGAGCGGAATCACCACGCCCAACGCCAGCACCACCAGCGACGGCACAATCACGCTCGCCAGCGGATGACGCGCGAGCTCCACACCGCCCTTCAAGCCGATGGCCAGCAGCAGGTAGATCGATATCGCTTCGTAGAACGCGGGCGGGAATTTCAGATCGCTGCGCAGCAGGCCGCCGGCCACGCCCAGCAAAAAGAAAACGACTACCGGTTCCATGACAGGCGGGGCCGGCACGCCGTTCTCACGGAACTAACCACAATGCTGTTCACTAAAACTCTTTGGCCGTTCGCCCTGAGCCTGTCGAAGGGCATTTTTGGTTCGACAAGCTCACCACGAACGGCTAAGTGAACAGAATTGGAACTAACCATTGCTATTCACCAGCAGCCGCATCACTTCATGATATTTGGCGGAGGTTTTTGCCAGCACATCGGGCGGCGGCGTGGGTGCGGGCGGTTTTTTGTTCCACGTCGTTGATTCGAGCCAGTCGCGGATGATCTGTTTGTCGAAGCTCGGCGGGCTGATGCCGGTGCGGTACTCGGCGGCGGGCCAGAAGCGCGACGAATCCGGCGTGAATATTTCGTCGATCAACACCAGATTATTCTGCGCATCAACGCCGAACTCGAATTTGGTGTCAGCGATGATTACGCCGCGCGTGGCGGCGTAATCGGCGGCCTCGGTGTAAAGGCGTATCGACACCTCGCGCACCCTTGCCGCGAGCGCCGCGCCCACGATGTTTTCCACCTCGGCGTAGGTGATGTTTTCGTCGTGCTGGCCGGGGGGCGCCTTGGAGGCCGGCGTGAATATCACCTGCGGGAGTTTTTGCGCCTGCTGCAAACCGGCGGGCAACGCAATGCCGCACACCGCGCCAGTTTTCTGATAATCGCTCCAGCCGGAGCCGATGAGATAACCGCGCACCACGGCCTCTACCATCAGCGGCTGTAATTTTTTGACCACCATAGCGCGTCCGGCGACTTGTGCGCGCTCGGCTTCCGACACCACCGATTCGGGCGCGATGCCGGTCAGGTGATTCGGGATCACGTGGCCGAGTTTTTTAAACCAGAAATTCGACACCTCGGTCAGCACCTGGCCCTTGCTGGGGATCGGTGTGGGCAAAATCACGTCAAACGCCGATAGGCGATCCGTCTGTACCACCAGCAGTTTGTCGTCGCCCACGGCGTAAAGATCGCGCACCTTGCCGCGATGCAAAAACGGCAGGCTTTTGAGATCGCTCTGGAGCATGGGGGCGGGTGTGGTCATGGTTTGCAGTGATTAATGTGAAAGATGCGGGCAGAGCAGCGCGCGCAATGCCAGCGCTTCGCCAAGTGTGGTGTCGATGCTGTCGCCGCACACGGTGTAGTGGCCCATTTTGCGGCCGGGGCGCGCTTCGTGTTTGCCGTAGAGGTGCAGCTTGGCGCGCGGATTGGCAAAGAGTTTGCCCCACGCCGGCTCGCCATTACGCCACGATTCACCGAGCAGATTCACCATCGCCACCGGCGTGAGCAGCCGCGTGTCGCCAAGCGGCAGGCCGCACAGCGCGCGCACCTGTTGTTGAAACTGCGAGGTGGCGCAGGCATCAATGGTGTAGTGCCCGCTGTTGTGCGGGCGCGGCGCAATTTCATTCACCAGCAGCCGGCCATCAGGCGTGACAAAAAACTCCACCGCCAGCACGCCGAGGTAATTCAGATGCCCGGTAATATCAGCAGCGGCGCGCTCGGCCTGCCGCGCGAGATCGGGCGTGACACGTGCCGGCACGATGCATACATCCAGTATCGAGTGGGTGTGCTGGTTTTCCGCCACCGGAAAACACTGCGTCTCGCCATCCGCGCCGCGCGCCACCACCACCGACACTTCGCATGCCAGCGCGACCAGCTCTTCAAGCACGCAGGATTCCGCGCCCATCGCCGCGAACGCCGTGCGTGCTTCTGCCACGTTGGCCACACGCGCCTGGCCCTTGCCGTCGTAACCAAAGCGCGCGCGCTTCAAAATGCCGGGGTAAAGAGCCGCATCGCAGCGCGCGAGATCGGCTTCGGTGTTGATCAGTGCAAATGCGGCGGTGCCAAAGCCATGGTCACGCAAAAAAGTTTTTTCGCGGCTGCGATCCTGTGCGATCGCCACGCTGTCGCCCGCCGGGCGCACGGTGCAGTGCGCGGCCAGCCAGCGCAGGCTGTCGGCGGGCACGTTCTCGAATTCGGTGGTGACGGCCGCGCAGGTATCGGCCAGTTGTTGCAGCGCTTCCTTGTCCTGATACGCGGCTTTCAGATGCACGTCGGCCACCGCGCCGGCGGGGCTCAAGGGATCAGGGTCGAGCACGGTGACGCGATACCCCATGCTGTGCGCGGCCAGCGTGAACATGCGGCCAAGCTGGCCGCCGCCCAGCATGCCGAGCATCGCGTCGGGAAATATCATTGCTTGATGGGCGGCAGCTTCATCGCGCGCACCGCACGCACCTGCGCGCGGCGAAACGCGTCCAGCCGTTTGGCCAACGCCGGCGTCTCGCGCGCCAGCATTGCCGCCGCGAACAGCCCGGCGTTGGCCGCACCCGCCTCGCCCACGGCGAAGGTGGCCACCGGCACGCCTTTGGGCATTTGCACGATGGACAGCAGCGAATCCAGCCCGCGCAGTTGCCGCGTGGGCACCGGCACGCCCAGCACCGGCACAATGGTTTTGGCTGCCAGCATGCCCGGCAAATGCGCCGAGCCGCCCGCGCCCGCGATGATGCATTTCAGCCCGCGCGCCGCCGCTGTTTCGGCGTATTGGTATAGCAAGTCCGGCGTGCGATGCGCCGACACCACGCGCGCCTCGTGCGCAATACCCAGCGCCTCAAGCTGCGCCACCGCATGCTGCATCACACCCCAATCGCTTTGGCTGCCCATTACCACGCCGACCAGCGGTTTGCGCATGGTTACCGCTCCGTATCTGATAAGGGCGATATTTTAGCCGATGCACAAGGCGTGCCCGCTACTTTTTCTTAGGGCAAACCAGGCGCGTGGCAAGGGTGACCGCGTGCTAGAATTTTTTACTTCCCGGCATTTCCTCGTGTTTTCAATCTGTTTTCAAATCAGGCAACCTCTATGAGCAGCACATCAGCAGCATGGCGTCGTAGGTTCACAGCGTTATTCATAGGCGGCTGTTGCCTGGGCTGCACCACGCTCGCCAGCGCACAAGTCACGCCGGGAGCAGCGTATCCCGCGAAGACGGTGCGCATCCTCATCGGCTTTCCGCCGGGCGCGGGTTCGGATATCGTGACGCGCCAGGTCACCCCCGGATTAACCAAGGCGCTGGGCCAGCAGTTCATCGTCGACAACCGCCCCGGGGCCACCGGCAACATCGCCGCCGAACTGGTGGCGCGCGCGCCGGCCGATGGCTACACGCTGCTGACGGTGACCGCCACGCTGGCGATCAATCAGAGCGTGTACAAAAAGCCGCCGGTGGATTTGCTGAAGGATTTTGACAGCGTGGCCTTGCTCGGCACGGTGCCCTTTGTGCTGGTGGTGCATCCGTCGATGCCGGTGCGCACGGTGAAGGAGTTCGTCGCGTTCACCAAAGCGCGGCCGGGACAGGTGTCGTATGCGTCCACTGGGCAGGGCGGATCGCCACATCTCACCGGGGAAATGCTGCGCATGCACGCCGGGCTGGATTTGCTGCACGTGCCGTACAAAGGCACGCCGCAGGCCACCACCGATCTGATTTCGGGGCAGGTGACCATGATGTTCGCCAATGCGCTGTCGGTGCTGCCGAGCGTGAACTCGGGTCGCCTGCGCGCGCTGGCGGTGACCA
>CAWUUY010000194.1:0-4380 GCA_963924885.1 uncultured Burkholderiales bacterium
GATCGACAACCGCGCCGGCGCGGGCGGCGGGCTGGGCGCGGAGTTGGCCGCCAACGCGCCCGCCGACGGTTACACCCTCTGGATGGGGCAAACCAATAACCTCGCCATCGGCCCCGCGATGCGCAAGAAAAATCCGTACGATTCCCTACGCGATTTTTCCACCATCACGCTGCTGATGAAAGCGCCGCAGATCATGGTGGTGGTCGCCGGCTCGCCGATTTCGTCGGTGAAAGATCTGATCGCCGCCGCGAAAAAAAACCCCGGCACGCTGACGTTCGCTTCCGCCGGCATCGGCAGTTCGGGCCATATCTGCGGCGAGCTGTTGAATCAGGCTACCGGCGTCACCATGGTTCACGTGCCATACAAGGGCGCGTCGCCCGCGATGATCGATCTTCTGGGCAAGCGCGTGACGTATCTTTCAACCTCGCTCGCCTCGGCAGCCAACTTCGTGCGCGACGGCAAGATCAAGCCTCTCGCCACCACCGGCCTCACGCGTGCGCGCATTTATCCGGACCTGCCCACCGTGCATGAATCCGGCGTGCCGGGTTTTGATGTCACCTCGTGGCATGGCATGCTGGCGCCGGCGAAAGTGCCGCGCGATATCATCCTGCGGCTGAACAAAGAATTCCGGCAGATCATGGATACCGGAGACGTGCAGAAAATGCTGCTCGCCGAAGGCGGCGAAATCGCCACCAGCACGCCGGAAAAATTCACCGCGTTTTTAAAAAGCGAAGTGGCCAAATGGGCGCAAGTGATTCAACGCGCTGGCATTACCGCGGAGTAGGTATAACCATTTTTTTTAAACAATTTTTTAAGGTTACTATGAACATCCTCACCAACACCGAAAAACTCCTTGCGCACAAAGACGGCGCCGCCGGCTGGATCACGTTCAACAATCCGGCCAAGCGCAACGCCATGTCGTACGACATGTGGCTGGGCCTCGACATCGCGTTAAACGACTTCATTGCCGACAACGCGATCCGCGTGATTGTATTGAAAGGTGCGGGCGACAAAGCGTTTGTTTCCGGCGCGGATATTTCTGAGTTCAAAGAGAAGCGCGCCAACCCGGAAATGGTCGCCGAGTACAACAAGGTGTCTGTCACCATCGCGCAGAAACTGCTCAACTCCCCCAAGCCCACCCTCGCAATGATTCGCGGCTTTTGCATGGGCGGGGGCCTCGGCACCGCGCTCGCCTGCGATCTGCGCATTTGCTCGGACGATTCGCGCTTCGGCATCCCCGCCGGCAAACTGGGCGTGGGTTACAAGTACACCGCGTTGAAACGCCTCGCCGATATCGTCGGCCCGTCCTACGCGGCGGAAATTTTTTACACCGCGCGCCAGTTCGACGCGAACGAGGCCAAGGACATGGGGCTCGTCAACCGCGTGCTGCCAGTAGATAAGCTCGAAGAATACGTCGCCAACTACGTCAATACCATCGGCGGTAACGCGCCGCTCACGTTAAAAGCGGTGAAGGTGTGCTTGGGCGAAATAGCCAGGGACGATCACAAACGCGACATCGCGCTCTGCGACCACGTGGTCGATGACTGCTTCGCCAGCAAGGATTACGCCGAAGGCCGCACCGCGTTCATGGAAAAACGCAAGCCGGTGTTTGTTGGCGCCTAGTGTCGCAAGCGCCGAAAACATCGGGTAAAGTTGGCCCTTCGCAAGGCAACCGGAAGGCGGGGAGATATTCATGATTTACACCATGAGCAGTACCGAGGCGCTGCAAAAGCGCATGTCGTTTCCGTCGCCCGGCACGGGCATCATCCATTGGGGCACGGTGTTTTTCGGGCCGCGCTCATCCACCAGCAAGGCGCCGGGGCCGCAGGCCACCATGACGGATATGTCGCCGAACGAAACCATCGTGCCTCACTTTCACGGCATCACGCAGTTTCAGTTGTTCCCCGCCGGCAGCGGCAAGATGGGAAAGGCGGGCGCCGAACTGCGTCCGCTCACCGTGCAATACAAGGATCGCCACACCGCGTACGGCCCGGTGGTCGCCGGGCCGCAGGGATTGTCATTCATGGCGCTGCGCATCAAGACCGGCGATTCCGCGCCGGTGTATCTGGACAAGCCCGGCTACCGCGAGAAATTACAGCCCAGCAAGCGGCGCAACTGGATATCGGAGCCGGTGGACTTATCCACCGCGCCGGTGATGGAGCATCGCGCCGAGGCGGCGTGGGAGCCGCTGTTCGATGCCGAAAAAATCGACGATGAAATGGCCGCGCACATGCTGCGGCTCGGCGCGAACATGAGCACGCTGGGCCCCGAGCCGGCAACGTCCGGGGGCTATTATGTGTTTGTCGCCAACGGCACGGCGCTGCACGACAACGAGGAACTGCCGCTGTGGTCGATGATCGCGGTGGAATCGAGCGAAGAAAAATTTGTCATCCGCGCGGGCAGCAAAGGACTGGAAGCGCTGGTGCTGCAATACCCAAAGGAAGACGATTAACCAACGCCGGAGGATGCACCGCAATGCGATTCACCCAATCAGTCCGTAAATTACTGCGCGTTGTCGGCCTGCTGGCGCTGCCCTGGATGCTGAGCGCCACGCCCTGCGCGGCACAGGCTTGGCCCTCCAAGCCGGTGCGCGTCGTCGTCGGCTTTGCGCCGGGCGGCGCCACCGACATCATCGCGCGCATGATTTCGCCGCGCCTCACCAACGCGCTGGGCCAAACTTTTGTCGTGGAAAATCGCGGCGGCGCGGACAGCGTGATCGCATCCGAACTGGTCGCGCGCGCCGATCCCGACGGGCACCTGATTTATTTCATCTCCAGCGCGCACACGGTCAATCCGAGTCTCTACAAAAACGCAAAGTTCGACGCCAACAAGGATTTCAGCGCCATCACCATGGTGGGCGACGTGCCCAGCGTGATCGTGGTGCATACCGCGCTGCCGGTGAAAACCATGCGCGAGTTCATCGATCTGGCCAAACGCAAAAAAGGCGAGCTGCATTTTGCCTCCAGCGCGAGCATCACTTTTCTCGGCACTGCTCTGCTCAATAAAATGGCCGGCATCGACACCGTGCGCCTCGCGTACAAAGGCGCGGGGCCGGCAATGATCGCGCTCGTGTCGGGCGAGGCGCAGTTCATGCTGACCGGCATCGGCCCCGTCTATCCGCACATCAAGAGCAACAAGCTGCGCCCCATTGCCGTCAGCGTGATGAAGCGCTCGCCGATGCTGCCAGACGTGCCCACCGTGCATGAATCCGGCGTGCCGGGTTATGTGTCGAGCGTGTGGTACGCCGCGCTGGCCCCCGCGCGCGTACCGCGCCCCATCATCGACCGGCTGAACGCGGAGATACGCAAAGCCATGGCCGAGCCGGAGGTCAGGGCCGGGCTGGTGGCGCAAGCCATCGAGCTTGCACCCTCCACGCCGGAAGAACTACAGGAGTACATGCGCACGGAAACCGACAAGTGGGCGCTGGTGGTGCGCGAGTCGGGCGCGAAAATAGAGTAACAGCGCCGCCATTAATTCTTACTTGCGCCTCACGCGTTCTTAAATTTCGCCGGGCGCTTTTCGATAAACGCGGCGAGCGCCTCTTTCGCATCCGCCGTGACGCGAAGCTTGGTGTTCATGGTGTTCTGCATATCAACAAATTGCTCTGCGGAAAGATCATGGGCGCGATGCAGCGCCTGCTTGGTCATGCGCACGGCTATCGGCGCCTTGCTGTTGATCTTGCGCGCCAGCGCCAAGGCTTCGTCCATCAGTTGCGCGTGCGGCACTACTTTGTTGACCAGCCCCCACGCCTTGGCCTGCGCCGCGTCGAACGGCTCACCGAGCATGCAGATTTCGGTGGCGATCGCCATACCCACCAGGCGCGGCAGGTAATACGCCGACGCCTCGGCCATCAGGCCGCGCTCGACAAAATTGCAGCCGAAATTCGCCTGCTCGCTGGCGATACGAAAATCGGCCGCGAACACCATGTTGTTACCCGCGCCGCGTGTCACGCCATTGACCGCCGCGATCACCGGCTTGGATAACTCGCCGAACGCGATCGGGTAGTAATACTGCACATCGAACATCGGCTGCACGGTGATGCTGTTAGCGTTGGCCGCGCCCACCTTGCTCTCGGCTTCGCTGCGCGCCTTCAAGTCCGCGCCCGAACAAAACCCGCGCCCATTGCCGGTGACGATCAGCGTCCACACCTCCGGGTCGTACTCGGCCTTGCGCACCACGTCGGCGATGTCGTTGCGCATCTCGGTGTCGATGGCATTGAGCCGGTCGGGACGGTTCAGCGTCAGGATGCCGGTGTGTTCGCGAACTTCCCATTGGATGGTTTGATACATTTTTTTGTCCTTGAAAATAGGATTCATCTTATTGGAGAAAACAGAATCACCACTCCCGTCATTCCCGCGCAGGCGGGTATCCCCTCCCTGG
>CAWUUY010000195.1:0-2945 GCA_963924885.1 uncultured Burkholderiales bacterium
TGCACCAGCCCGGTGGCCGCCAGATCGGCCTCATTCACCATCAAGCGTGATCCGGAATTGATAAAGCCGATGGCGGCGTCTGGCTCTTGCGTCATCACGTGGGATATACGTAAATCTTTGTTTCCAATAGCTATTTTTTCACCCACGGACACATTGAGTTGCGACAGGATGCGCTCGTCCACCCACACGCTGCCCGCATCGGGGATCGACGACGCACGACGATCCTCGCCATACAGTTTGTCGGCAATGCGCACTTCGCCACGCAATGGGTAACCGGCGGCCACCACCTTGATGTCGGCCAGCACATTATTGTCGCCGCGCACCGCCATGCTGGGAAAACGCAGCATCTGCGTTACCTGGAGCTGGCGTTTTCGCGCCTCGGCCGTCATCGTTCCCGGCAACGCGCGGTCATGCGAAATCACCAGATCCGCGCCCAGCAACTGATTCGCCTGCCGGTTCAGCGCAAGTTGCACGCGGTCGGTGAAAAACCCCACCGTGGTCACGCCCGCCACCGCGACGATAACGGCGATGCCGATCAGCGTGAGTTCACCCGCGCGAAAATCACGGATCAGCAGCTTCAGCGCCATGCGCCATTCACGAAAAAAGTTCACGGCAGTAACCGCCCGCCCGCCAGCCGAATCACTCGCCCGCAGCGAGCCGACAGCGATTCATCGTGTGTTACCAGCACCAACGTGGCGTTGCGTTCGCGGTTTAACTCGAACATCAGATCGATCACCTGCGCGCCGGTGGCGGCGTCGAGATTGCCGGTCGGTTCATCGGCCAGCAAAATTGCTGGCGAAGTGACAAATGCGCGTGCAATCGCCATGCGCTGCTGCTCGCCACCGGACAGTTGTTTGGGGTAATGCGTCAGCCGCTCACCCAGACCCACGCGCTTTAGCAAGGCTGCGGCTTTTTCGCATCCGCCCGACACACCTGCGAGTTCCAGCGGCACCATCACGTTTTCCAGCGCGGTCATCGACGCCAGCAACTGAAACGACTGAAACACAAACCCCATGCTGCGCCCGCGCAGCGCTGCACGCCCGTCTTCGTTCAGCGCGAACAAATCCTGCCCGGCAATCCGCACGTCGCCGCTGCTGGGCGTGTCCAGGCCGGCCATCAGCGCCAGCAGGGTGGATTTGCCCGAACCGGAAACGCCCACCACCGCCACCGCCTCGCCCGCCGCGACGTTGAAACTCACGCCGTGCAAAATGGTCAATGCAGTGTTGCCGGTGGTAACCTCCTTGCCGAGCAGGGAGACTTCAATCGCGGGATGAATAGAGGAACTGTCAGGCATGATGCGTCGTCTTGTCCTGTTATGGGCTCTGCTGGGTGTTGCAATGTGTGCGCCGCCGGTGATGGCGCGCACGCTTCTTGTTTATGGGGACAGCCTGTCGGCCGGCTACGGCCTGCCCTCGGACCAAGCCTGGGTCAGTCTGCTCGCCGAACGTTTGAAACAACAGCGACTTGATTATACGGTAGCAAATGCCAGCATCTCCGGTGAAACCACGCTCGGCGGCGCGACGCGCATCCACGCCACACTGGCGCGGCACAAGCCCGCGCTGGTGTTGATCGCGCTCGGCGGCAACGACGGCCTGCGCGGGCACAGCGTGGATGCCATGCGCGCCAATCTCGAAGCCATCATAGATGCGTGCCGCAAGTCGAAATCTCAAGTGGTGTTGATCGGCATGCGCCTGCCGCCCAACTACGGCAGCGCGTATGCCAACAAGTTCCACGCGGTCTTTCTCGACGCGGCAAAGAAACACCAGTTGCCGCTGGTGCCGTTCCTGCTGGAAGGGTTTGGCGACAAGCCGGGGTGGTTTCAGGCGGACGGCATTCATCCAGCGCTGCGAGCGCAGCCGGTGATGCTGGAAACAGTATGGAAAACGCTGGCGCCGCTGGTGAAACCGCCCGGCGCTGCCAAAGGCCTGCGGCAGCCGTAGCCCGTGACGCGGGCGTTTATTCGCCGGCGGGCGGTTTATCCGGGTAAAAGCCCAGCACAAATCGCCAGTAGTCGGCGGCGGTTTGCGGGCTGACTTCGAGGACCTCGAAACCGAAGAAATCTTCCTCGGCATTCTGAATCTTCACGGTGCATTCCAGCGTGATCTGCGCGGACAAACGACTCACCACATTCAGCACCTGCCCGATCGTGAACGGCTGGCTGAACACGATTCGAAATCCCCTGCGGCTCATATCCTGAATCAGGCATGGGTAAGCGCATTTCCCGTCGTTGACTTCGCCATTGTGCGACACAGGAATCCGCATCGAACGCCGCAAATAGGAATCTGAATTTTTGGAGGGCATGTGGACGCCTTTCATTAACTGAAGGAATACTAGGTCAGTTGGGCGAACCGGGTCTGTAAAATAGATCACACTTCGGGGAAATGCAATCCTTCGCGGATCGCACAGTACGGCTACTTAACGCCTTTATCGCCCGCCTTAACGGTCGCACCGCACAACGCCATGTTCGCGCGCGCGGCGCCCGCGATACGCAGCATCACATCGGCGTCCGACGGCGGATAGTTGTTGCGTATGAATTCGTCGGGGGTCTGCGCGAGTGCCAGCCACGGCTTTAGCGTCTCGCGGCAGGTGGCGCTGTCACCGGCGCGATAGTGCGTGAGCGCAAGATCATTGCGCACCCAGGCCGCATCGTATTGATTGAGGGTGGCGCCGCATTTTTCAACGACCGGCGCGAGTAGTGCCCGCGCTTCGGAAAAATATTTATTTTGTCGTACGTGGCTTTGAACTAGTTGCGCGTGCGGCGCACCTGGCTGGGTTCACAGCCCGCGGGCGGCAATTGATAGTCACCCTCGAAGTGAGCGCGCGCGCCGCAGTAACCTGAGCAGGTTTCCTTATGTTACGACGCCACGGCAATGCCGTTTTTTTGCGACTTGAAAGTGACGATGCAGGGCAGCTTGCTGTCCACGTCGTTCTCCAACCGCGCCTCG
>CAWUUY010000196.1:0-3509 GCA_963924885.1 uncultured Burkholderiales bacterium
CTGCACTATCCGCTCTTACCTCGATACCATGCACAAGCAAGGGCATAACCTGTTCGAGGTGCTACGCTCCACTTTCATGGGCTGCGCACCGTTGCCTGCTTCACGCTGAGCTGTCACTGTTTTTATTAACTTTTATGCAAACCTATCTTCGCCATTCAAGAGCGCTGTTTTCACCCGCGCCGCCAGCATCGGCTGCTGGCGCAGGCGCACGCCGGTCAATTGAAAAACTGCGTTCGATATCGCCGACGGCACCAGCGGCACCGCCATTTGCCCGGCGCCGGTCGGATGATTTTTGGTTTGTATCAGCTTGATGTGCATCTCCGGCACGTCACGCATGCGCGGCACGTGGTAATCAAAAAAGTTCGATTGCTCCACTGCGCCGTTGTTGATGCTGATGCGTTCGATTAGCGCGAGGCCCAGGCCATACACGATCGAGCTTTCGGTTTGTGCGATGACGTTATCGGGATGCACTGCCACGCCGCAGTCGATCGCACACCAGAAGTTATGCGCCTTGATCGCGCCGCTTTGTTTATCCACCGACACCTCGACGATGCCCGCCACGTGCGTGCCGGAGTAATCGACATACGCAATACCCAGCCCATGCCCTGGACGGCGGCGCTTCCAGTCGGCCATTTTCGCGGCCTCTTCGATGACGTGACGCGCGCGCGGCTGCTTCGACAGCAAGCGCAGACGAAACTCCAGCGGATCCACGCTCGCCTTCGCCGCCAGTTCGTCGATAAACACCTCGGTGGCGAAGCTGTTGGCCGTGAGACCAATGCCACGCAGCGGATTGGTGCGCATGCCCGTATGCACCAGCACACCTTCGCCCAAACGATCAGCAATTTCATATGAACGAACGTTGATACCGCTCAACGCAATGCCATCACGCCCCTTCACCGCCGTGTAACGCAACGGGTCCATGAACGCCATCACGTGATCGCACACGCCGCGATGATGCCAGCCGGAAATATTGCCCGAGGCATCCAGCCCCGCGCGCAGGCGGTTCACATACAACGGGCGGAAACGGCCGGAATGAACATCATCCTCGCGCGTCCATATCACTTTCACCGGCTTGCCGGATGCTTTGGACAGCAGCACCGAATCGAGCACGAAATCGGCGTCGCGGTTGCCGCGCCGGCCAAAACCGCCACCGAGCAGATGGTGATTGAATTTCACTCGTGATTCGGGAATACCCAGCGCCTGCGCCGCCACCGTCACCGCGATGGTCTGGCTTTGCACGCCGCACCAGAGCTCCACCGCATCGCCCTTGGGTGACACCGCCGCGACGGAATTGAGCGGCTCCATCTGCCCGTGGTAGGCGTAATCGGAGCGGTACTCGGCCTCGACCACGGTGGTGGCGCTTTTCAGTTTGCCCGCCGCATCACCCTGCTTTTCCCAATCGATGACCGGATGCGCCGGGTCTTTGGCTATCGCGGAAAATTTTTCAAATCCGCCGCCGGTAGAAAAGCCCGCACCCTGCGCCTTGCCGCCCCACGACACCTTCAATGCCTTGCGTCCCTGGAACGCGGCCCACGGGTTTTCGGCCAGCACGCCGACGCCGTTTTTCAATGGCACCACGCTGATCACGCCCTCCACCGCGCGCGCGGCGGCATCATCAACTTTCATCACGCCCGCGCCTTCCACCGGCTCGCGCAGGATTGCGCCGTAAATCATGCCCGGCACCTGCACGTCGATGCTGTATTTCGTGCTGCCATCCTGCTTGCCCGGCACATCCACGCGCGGAATGTCCTTGCCGATCAGCCGAAACTCGGCGGTCGCCACCGGCTCAACGGTCACCTGCGGCGCTTCGGCGGGAATTTTCGCGAATGCGGCGATTTCGCCATACGTCAGCTTTCTGCCGCTCTTCTGATGCAGCACCACACCGGGCTGCGTCGTCAACTCGGTCATCGGCACACCCCAGCGCTGCGCCGCATTGTCCACCAGCACATGCCGCACCTGCGCGCCGAACTGCCGCAGATTGTTGAAGTAACCCGTCACCGTGGCGCTGCCGGCGGTGTACTGATGAAAGTTGCGCCCCGGATTACCGAAGATTGGATCGCTCACCGCCGAACCGTCGATTTTAACTTTCGCCCAATCGGCATCCATCTCGTCCGCCAGGATGCGCGGCAGCGCGGTCAGCGAACCCTGCCCCATCTCCGAGGCGGGCGACATGATGGTCACCGTGCCGTCGGTATGCAGCGTCACCCAGTTATTCATCCTGACGCTAACGTTGCCGCTGGTGCTTTGCGCTCGCGCTTCGCCAGAAAGCAGCGCCGGCGCACCCACCGCGATACCGAAAGTAAAGCCCGCCGCTCCGACCATGAATTGACGGCGTTGCTTGTCGATTTTGATTGTCATGGCTATGCCTCCTTCGCGGCGCGTTCAATCGCGCGCGTGATCCGCGCATACGTGCCACAGCGGCAAATATTGGGACTCATGTATTCAACAATCTGCGCGCGCGTCGGACGCGGCGTCTCTTTCAGCAAACCGGCGGCACGCATGATCTGCCCCGACTGGCAGTAGCCGCACTGCGGCACCTGCTCGGCGATCCACGCTTTTTGCAGCGGATGGCTGCTGTTCTTCGACAAGCCTTCAATGGTGGTCACACGCTTGCCAGCGACATCCTTGAGGGTGTGCAGACACGACTGCACCGGCTTGCCATCGAGATGCACGGTGCAGGCGCCGCACTGCCCGACACCGCAACCGAACTTGGTGCCGGTCAATTCCAGTTGCTCGCGCAACACCCACAACAGCGGCGTGTCTTCCGCCGCCGTAATCGATTGCCGCTGGCCGTTGATGGTCAGCGCCACGGTGATTTTTTGTGCCATATGCGTTCCTCCTCCGAAGGTTGCCCCAGACGTATTCTAGGCGCGCTACTGTCGAATCACAACGGGCGTTATTGCCGCTACAATTGATGGCATCCATCGTTGCATTATTATGTAAGTTATTGTTTTTATTACATAAATTATAGAGCAACGTCACGCCTTTTTACGCCTTGCTACCCAGCATCATCGCCATGCAGCTCGACATATTCAACGACAGCCACGACATCATGCTGCAGAACGACGTGATCGCCGCATTAAAGCAACGTGACACGCAATCCGGTCGTCAGGCGCTGGCGACGCTCGCCACGGAATACCCCGCGCACGCGCTGCTCACGCCCATGGCGAAGTTGCTCGACACACTGACGATGCCAAATACGCCCTTCGCGGATCACGACGCCGCAGCGGGCGTGGTGCATGAGATGGAAACCGTGGTGACGCCGGCGGCGCATGCCGTCTTCGGCGCCAACGCGGCGGCGACCTGGCTCGCGCCAATCTGGCACCTGCTGGCTGAGCGCGAGGCGTGCCTGCCGTTTCAAGCCACGCAACCAAAAACACACGCCGCGTGGCCGTATCTGCAAGGCGGCGAAGGCGCGGCGGCGGAAGCCGCTGTGAAAAGCATCGCCTCATGGCGGCGCATACCGGTAACGCTGTCGTGGATGGCGCAAGCACGCTGTAAGCAACACG
>CAWUUY010000197.1:0-18818 GCA_963924885.1 uncultured Burkholderiales bacterium
TGGCTACCCGTCGACCTACGCCTATACCAATCTCGAATCGTTCACCGTCAACGTCGCGCGCATCATGGGCGAGACCGGCCCCGTGTTTGTTGCGATGAAAATTTTGCCGGAAGTTGAAAACGTGCCGATCGGACAGCGCACTCCGCGCTTGGGTAAGACCAAGGATCAGGCGATTGCGGATCTACGTAAAGAACTAGGCGTTAGTAATTAGGGCGCCCACCCTACGATCATCGCAGTTACGCAGGCCACACCGCCTGATGATACCCCAGCGGCACAGTAGGCTTATCCCAATAAGGCTGCGTCTCCGATAACCGCAGCGCCGGCGCCAGGTGCCGCAGGCGGCCCACCGGGGTGTCGCTTTGCATGAACCAGTTTTGCAGTTCCGCTTCGGTGAATTCCTTCGCGACGTTTTTCAATTCCACCTCGGGCACTTGCCCGCGCTGAATCAGCCAGTGGCCCACTTGCGCGAGCGAGATGCGCACCAGCCAACTTCCGCCTTCGCGAGCGCGGCGCGCGAGTGCCACCATCGCGCCGCTGGCCATCAGGTAGCCGGTTAAAAAATCAATCGCCGACACGGGATAAAACTGCGGGCCCGGCTCAACTCCCGGAAACACTTCGCCCTGCCGCTGCTTGATGCCGCTCACCGTTTGAATCACGGTGTCGAAGCCGCGACGCGATGCCCATGGCCCTTCGTGGCCGAAGGCGCTGAGCGATACCACCACGATACCGGGGCGCAGCGCCGCCAGCGCTTCGGGGGTGAAGCCGCGGTTGCCCAGTGTGCCGGGCCGATAGCCTTGCGAAAAAATATCCGTACCGCGCACCAGGCCGCGCAGGGTTTCCACGTCTTTGGCTTCGCGCAGATCAAGGTGCGCGGAGAGCTTACCGTGGCCGGTGTCGTATTCCTGACGGCCTAGCGTGGGCAGATGCCCGCCAGTGATTTTGAGCACTTCGGCACCATGTTCGGCGAGCGTGCGCGCGCAGGTGGGGCCGGCGATCACGCGGGTTAAATCCAGCACGCGGATGCCCGACAGCGGGCGCGTATCTTTGGTGCGCGCTTCGGGCAGCGGCTCGGGCGCACTGTCGGCGATTTTGATGACTTCCATCAGCGGTAGTTTGGCCACCGCCGCGCCCTGCGGGTGTTGTGCCCATTCGTCAAAGCTGCGCACCATGCCACCCGCTCCGTGCGCGACAATGATGGCTTCTTCGAGTTCGAGCGCGTCCCACTGCGCGACGGCGCGGCGCACGGCGTCACGGTCTTCCGCCACGCCCAGCACTTTCAACGCGGCATTGCGGTGATTCGGAAAGTTGGCGTGCACATAACTCCAGCGGCCATGCTTGGCGGGATACGAGCCCATGATGGAGTTACGCCCATTCGGCACAGGGGTGTCGCCCATCTTGAGGTAGGTGCCGCTGCGCAGCGACGCCGTGGCCTGCCGCGTGTTGATCGACATGGTTTGACGCCGCCCGGTGCGCATCTCCCACAGATCGTTGACCGCGAGACCCACCGCCGCCAGCGTGGCGGTAGCCGCCTCGCCGATGCGAAACGGCGTGGGCAATAACGGATCGGCGGGGCCGGTAACTTCGAGCGCGCTGGCGTGCGTCTCGGTCCATCCCGCTATCGGCAACAGTGTGCGCAGGGCGTCGTTAATCATGTTCAAATTCCTGGATTGGTCTACGGTCAAATTCGCGAGATTATGGCAAGGCCTGCAGTGCCTGCGCCGTCTCGTCCAGCGCATTTTTAAAGCGCGCCAGCATTTCAGATATTTCGTCTTCGTTAATGATCAGCGGCGGACAAAACGCTATGGTGTCGCCAATCGCGCGCACGATCAAGCCGTGTTCTTCGGCGATGCGCGCGCACAGCGCGCCCACTTTCATCCGCGGATCAAACCGCGTGCGTGTTTCAGCTTCACGTTTGACCGGCATCAACTCCACACCGGCGAGCAACCCCCGCCCGCGCACTTCCCCCACCAGCGGGTGTTCGAGCAAGCGATTCAGCCCGCCCAAAAACGGGGTTTCAAGTTTGCGCACGCGCGCGGTGATGTCCATCTCGTCGTAGATGTTCAGCGTTTCGAGCGCGACGGCCGCCGCGACCGGGTGGCCGGAGTAGGTCATGGTCAAACCGAACACGCCCATCTCGTCGCTCTGGCGCGCTATCGCGCTGTAAACGCGCTGGTTTATCAGCAGCGCCGAGATGGGAATGTACGCACTCGACAAGGCTTTGGCGCACACCAGCATGTCGGGCTTGAGGCCCATCGCGGTGGAACCAAACGTGTCACCGATGCGCCCGAAGGCCGTCACCACCTCATCGCACACCAACAAAATATTATTTAAAAACAATAACTTATTTAACTTTTCAAAATACCCGCGCGGCGGCACGACGATACCGCCCGCCGCCATCACGGGCTCGGTGAAAAACGCCGCGATGGTATCCGCGCCTTCGCGGGCGATCAGGTGCTCGATGTCCGCGATCAATCGATTAGTGAATTGATCTTCGCTTTCACCGGGCCTTGCGTGGCGCGCGTAATGCGGTGTGGTGACATGCAAAAAACCCGGCAGCGGCAAATTGAAACGTTCATGTGCATACGCCACGCCGGACAAACTCGCGGTGGCGATGGTGTTTCCGTGATACGCGAGCTGGTGCGAAATAAATTTTGTCTTCGCGGGCTGGCCCTCTGCGTTCCAGTAATACCATGCCAGCCTTGCGGCGCAGTCGTTGGCCTCCGAGCCGGTGCTGGCGAACCATACTTTCGACATCGGCACCGGCGCCATTGCCAACAGCTTTTCCGCCAAATCGATTACCGGCGGATGGCTTTTGTGGTTGGTGAGCGGGTAGTAGGCGAGTGTTTTCATCTGCCGCGCCGCGACATCGGCCAGCCGCTCGTTGCCGTAGCCCAGCGCGATGCACCACAGGCCGGACATGGCCTCGATGTAATCCTTGCCGTGGTTGTCGGTGACCCACACGCCGTGACCACGCTCAATCACCGTTGCCCCACGCTCGGCATGCCGCTTGAGATTGGTCAGGCCATGCACGACGCTGCGTGCGTCGCGCGCACTGAATGACTCACTTGGCGAATCGGGCGTATTGGATGCAGGGGGCTTCATGTCTGCTATTCTAACGAAAACCCTCTGGAGAAATTGATGACCGTGATGTTGGGCTACCGCGCGCTCAAAGGTGTGTTAAACATGCGCGAAACCATTGATCTGCTCGAACACGCGTTCGCGCGCGAAGCCCGCGGTCGCACCTCGGTGTCGCCAAAATTCGTGACGGATTTTGAGGCGGGGTCGATGCGCATACTGTTTGCGTCCGATCCGCTATCCGGCTATGCAGCAATGAAGGCGTATCACGGCATCAAGGGCGTGGGCACGCGCTACGTGGTGTTGCTCTACAGCCTCAAGGACGGCGCGCTGCTGGCGATGCTGGACGGGCAGTTGATTACCGACCTGCGCACGGGTGCGTGCAGCGGCATAATCGGCCGCAAGGTTTCGGTGTCCGGGCCGGTGTCGGTTGGCGTGATCGGCTCCGGCAATCAGGCGCGCAAGCAGTTGGAATGTCTCGCTGCGGTGTACAACCTCGACACGGTGGCAGTGTACAGCCCCACCGCCGCCAATCGCGAACGCTTTGCGCGCGAGATGTCGAAGCAACTCGGCGTCACGGTGACGCCGGTGGACAGCGTGGAAGCCGCCGCGCGCGGTAAAAAAATCGTCGCCTCCGGCAGCAGCGCGCGCACGCCCGAGCCGATACTGCGCGGCGAGTGGCTCGCCGATTGCCGTCTGCTGTGCGCGGTGGGCAACACGCGCAAGCAATACGCCGAGGCCGATGTGCAATGTTTTCGCGACGCGAGCCTGGTGGTGGTGGATACGCTGCACGCGCTGGAAGAAGCCGGCGAATTGCGGCAGGCGGTTGCGGCGGGCGCGCTGCCTGAATCGAAACGCGTGACGCTCGGGCAGATCGTGACGGGCAAGGCTTCGATACCCGATCAGGGCATGATCCTGTTCAAGTCGGTGGGCTCTGCGTTGCAGGATCTGGCTCTAGCGTCACGCTACTATGAGTTGCTGGGATCCAAACCGGCGCCGGGGCCGGTGGATGATGTGGGGAGCTTGCGTATGCCGATGTGGCCAAACTAGGCGCACGTGCGCTGAAAAACCGTTTATCGTCCCCGCGCAGGCGGAAGACCATACAATGCGGCACATGGCACGTGTTTTATCGGTTCCCGCACGGGAACGACGGTGAGTATGGTTTTTTGCAAACGCTTTTCCGTTTGAGTAACTGAGGTCATAATCGCATCATGGTGCTTCGCACACTGAGCGCGTTGATCTTGCTGGCACTCCACGCCCCCGCCTGGAGCCAAGCGCCCTGGCGTGCCGACAAGCCCGTCGAGATCATCGTGCCCACCGGCGCGTCCGGCATTAACGACGCCAACGCGCGGCTGATGCAAAAATCATTTCAGGATTTGAAACTGCTGTCTACGCCGGTGCTGGTGAACAACAAGCCCGGCGGCAATCAGAGCCTTGCGGTGGTGCATCTGAATCAGCATCCGAAGGATCCCCACTACCTGCTCTACGCCACCGCGACGATATTCACCAACCACATCGCGGGCGTGACGCCGCTCTCCTACGCCGACTTTACGCCGCTCGCGCTGCTGCTGGTCGATTACAGCGTAATCACCGTGGCGGCAAATTCGCCGATGAAATCCATGCGCGACCTGGTGGAGCGGCTGCGCGCCGACCCGGAATCGATTGCGTTCGGCGTGGTGGCGCGCGGTGGGCCGAATCATCTGGCGGCCGCGCAGGCGATGCGCTCGTCGGGCATCGACGCGAAAAAACTGAAAATGGTGGTGTTCAAAACCAACGCGGAATCGCTGACCGCGGTGATGGGCGGACACATCCAGGCCGTGGTGTCGTCGGTGAGCGCGGCGCTGCCGCAGGTGCAGGCGGGCAACGCGCGCATGATCGGCGTCACGTCCCCGCAGCGCATCACGGGCGGCAGCGGCGCCATGGCCAGCGTGCCAACCATGCGCGAACAAGGGATCGACGCGATGGGCATTTCCAATTGGCGCGGCATCATCGGCGCGAAGGGCCTCACGCCCGCGCAGATCGCGTTTTGGGAAGACGCCATCGGCAAGACCACCACCACCGACGACTGGAAAAAACAGTTGGACACCAACGATCTCGCCTCGCGTTTTTTGCGCAGCCGCGAGTTCGCGAAGTATCTGGAAGCGGAATACAACGCCACCAAAACCACCATGGCGGAGCTGGGGATGGCCAAGTAATCACACTACATGAATAGACGTAACTATTTGTTTTATTGATTAATTTATGACGCTCACGCCACTGCGGATTGTCGTCATCGGCCTCGCCGCGCTCGCCACGACAGCAGCAAACTCGGCACGGAGTCAAACCGCGTGGCGTCCTGACAAAGCCGTCGAAGTGATACTGCCTACAGCGGCCGGCGGACTCAACGATCAAATGGCGCGGCTGATCCAATCGATCTTGCAGGAGAAGAAGCTGGTGCCCACACCGGTGGTGGTGATGAACAAATCCGGCGGCAACCAGACACTGGCTGCGATGTATCTGCGGCAGCATCCCGGCGATCCGCATTATTTGCTGTATTCGACCTCCAGCATTTTCACCTCGCAGATCACCGGGCTGGTGCAACAGCACTACACCGATCTCACACCCATTGCGCTGCTGCTGGTCGAGCGCACCGCGATCTCGGTCGCAGCCGATTCGCCGATCAAAGACATGCGCGATCTGATCGAACGCCTCAAGGCAAACCCGGAGTCACTCGCCATCGGCATGGCCACGCGCGGCGGCTCCAATCATCTGGGCCTCGCGCAGGTGGTCAAATCCGTCGGCGTGGACCCCAAGCGCCTGAAAACCGTGGTGTTCAAAACCAATGTCGAATCGATGACAGGGCTGGTGGGCGGACACCTGCACGTGGTCACCTCGTCCGCCAATGCGGCGCTGCCGTGGGCGCAGAAGGGGCAGGCGCGCATACTCGCCATACTCGCGCCGCAACGTCAGGCGGGCGCGCTGGCGAACGTACCCACCCTGCGCGAGCAGGGTTACAACGTGCCGGGCGTCACCAACTGGCGCGGCATGTTCGCACCGCGCGGCCTGACGACGGCGCAGACCGCCTTCTGGGAAGACGCCATGGCCAAGATGGTCGCCGCCGAGGAATGGGGGAAGCTGATGGAGCAAAACAACCTCGGGCAAAACTTCCTGCGCGGGCGCGATTTCGTGAAATTTCTCGAGTCCGAATATCAGGCCTCCAAGGCGGCGTTGACCGATATCGGGTTCGCCAAATAGATCAATCCGCAGTAGACTTTTAACGCTCAACCACATAGCCACCCAGGGAGAAACGCCATGTCCGCCGTGCTCAAGCCCTCCAATGAACCCACCATCCCGCCGCGCAACTACGGCAAATTCAATCTGCACGGCGTGTTGCAGGCGCCGGTGACGCCGCTCAAAGAGGACTTCAGCTTCGATGGCGACGGTTTCGCCAAGATGGTGGATTTTCACGTGCGCCACAAAGCGCCCGCCATCGCCTGGCCGCACCACAAGGCCGAGTCGCTGAATCTCACCATGGCCGAGCGCAAATTGGGCGCGGAAATCGCGGTAAAAACCATCAACAAGCGCGTGCCGCTGTCGATTTTCGTCGGTACGCTCTCCGAAGAAGACTCGCTCGATCTCGCGCGCCACGCGCAAAAAATCGGCGCGGACATGATCCTCACCATATCGCCGTACTGCCGCCGCCCGTCGCAAGAAGAAATGTTCGATTCTATCGTGCGCATCGCCACGCATACCGATCTGCCGATGCTCACCTACAACTCGCCTTGGCGTAACGGTGACGGCGTGGAGTTCACGTCCGACCTCACCGCGCGGCTGATCGAGCGCCTGCCCAACTATATCGGCATGAAGGACGCCAGCTTTCACAGCGAAAAGTTTTTGGAAATCTCGCGTGTGGCGTTAAAAATGCGCCCAGGCTTCGCCATCATTCAAGGCGTCGAGCATCTGCTCGCGGCCTATCCGCTCGGCGCCTGCGGATCGTTTTCGTCATCGGGCGCGATTGCGCCGAACCTGTGCAATAAATTCTTCGCATCGATGGAAACCGGCGACTGGAAAACCGCAAAAGAGTGCCAGTTCACGATTTTGCAGATGTACCGCATGTTCAAAGAGCAATACCCGTCTTCGCTCAAGGGCGCGATGATCACCATGGGCCGCCCGGTGGGCCCGACACGCCCGCCGCTGCCCACTGCCACCAAAGAGCGCGTCGATTTCCTGCGCGCACAGCTCGACAAACTCGGTGTGCTGCAAACCGAACCGCACGGCTGGTAAGACCCACCACTTAAAAACCCTTCTCACCGCGGATGAACACAGATAAACACAGATAGCCCCGGCAACGGTTTTCATCTGTGTTTATCTGCGTTCATCCGTGGTTCATTTTTCGCCCTTACCTAAGACCATGCCCACATTCAAACCCGGACTCGTTCACACCCCCGTCACCCCGTTCAAGGCCGATCAAAGCATCGACAACGACACCTACCCCAAAATAATCGACTGGCACATCAAGAACGGCGCGGAGGCGCTGGCGCTGCCGATGCCGGAAGGCGAGGACATGAGCCTCACCGATGCCGAGCAACGCGCGCTGCTGACCTACGCCATCAACCATGTCAAAGGCCGCGTGCCGGTGATCGCGCATGTCAGCGACGCGGGTACCGCCATCGCCGTGGATCGCGCGATATTCGCCGAGAAGGCCGGCGCCACCGCCATTGCATCGCACCCACCCTACTTCTGGCATCCGCGCCCCGCGATGGTTGTTGATCACATCGTGCAGATCGGCAAGGCAGTCAAGCTGCCGTTGTTTGCCGTCAACCCGCCGGTGGAAACCGCGGGCACCTCGCTCACCACCGAGATGGTGCTGCAACTGATCGAGAAACTGCCCAACCTCGCCGGTGTGGTCGATGCCAGTCTCGACTTTGTGTTCATGGAAGAGATCATGTGTCTCGGCCAGCAGATGAATCCGGGGTTTCAATTGCTGGCGGGCGGGGATTTCTCGGTGTCGTCGAGCATTCTCGGCGGCACCGGCGTGTTTTCATCGCTGTCGAGCGTCGCGCCAACACTCGCGCGCCGCGTGTTCGAACTGTCGCGGCAGGAAAAATATCTCCATGCACGCGAACCGCAGGAGCAAATCGCGGAGCTGCATCACCTGATCCGCTGCGCCGGAGAATCCGGCTTGAAAGACGGCCTCGCGGGTATGAAAACCGCGATGGCCGCCATGGGTCGCGCCTGCGGCGCGCCGCGCCCGCCGGTGCGCAGGCTGGGTGAAATCGAACGCGGCAAACTGTCCGAGGCGCTGGCGGGCATGGCGTATTTAAAGGATGAGCCTCGCGGCTGGTGATGCAAACAAAAAGGCCTGGAAATTCTCCAGGCCTTTTTGCATCAACAGCAAAAATCCGATCCTTATTTCGCCTTCGCGCGATTCTTCGCCAGCCACCCATCCACCAGCACCACCGTTTGATCCACCACATCGAGTTGCATGCCTTTGGATTTGGCGATGGTCTGCACCAGGCGATCGACGCGCTCGATGTTCGGCGCGCCGGCAGCCAGCGCGCGCGCGGCGGAGGACGGGCTGCCGAGCGACAGCGCGGCATTGGCGTATTTCTCGAACGGCACCAGGTCACGCTCGTTCGCGCCGAGCGACACGCAGAGCTTCACCACCCAATCGTACACCGCGCGCGAGGCTTCGAGGTCGCTGTGCACGGCATCTTTGATCGGGCGCATTTCATCTTTTTGCACACAGCGGTAGTTGCCGGAAAGCAGCATGCTCCACTTGGCGAGCGGGGTAAACATTGAGGCATGCACTTTGAGCTTCACCGGAATTTCGATCTTTTCGCCGCCGACGTCGAAGCGCGAGGCTTCGACATCTTTTTCGAGGTTGCGCAAAATCTGCGTGTGCGCGTCGGATTCAAAACTCGCTGATTTGAAGTTGGTCGGCAGGCGCACCTGCAACACGTTGACTTTGTCTTCGGGCGGACGAAACGCTTGCGCATCGGGGCTGCACAGCGTCATGCAAGCCGGATCGAAGCTGTCCCATACGGCGGCTTCGGTGTAGCAATCGCGGATCGCTTTGGCGTCGATGGATTTGATACGCTTCAAATACGGCAGCGGCGGCATATTCATAATCGACATGCAGGGCTTTTTCGATTTCGCCACGGCATCCAGCAACTCGCGCACGCCGGGCGAACGGTATTGCGGCTCCTGCATCGCGAGCGAGATCAAATCATAGTCCGCGGGGTTAAACGCGGTGGCGCCGCCTGCGGCCATTTTGCCCGGTAGTTTTTTGGAGTTGATTTCCACCAGCTCTTCGCGGCCGCGGATGGGCATGCGCACGATGGCGCCGACACTGTTAATCAAATCCGCTTCGGCGGGCAGGCATACGAGATCAACGTTGTGCCCCGCGAGCGCGAGTTTGGTGCCGAGCAACGAGCCGTACGACGCGCCCATGATAAGAATTTTGTAAGTTGGCATGATTTTCCTATGTAGACTTAATGATAGATTTAGCGCGGGATTCCTCTCCTTAACTCTCCTTATCCCAACAGGCAGGCGCGATGCTAACCAATAGGCGCGCAAGGCGCAATCTTGGTGCAAATTCCGTCCAAAGCAGTGCGGCTGCCGTGTGCATTATTGCGCCATGGCGTTATAGTTAAAGCCAACCGCTACTGGAGAGGCTACTGATGAAACTGATGCGAACACTGCCGCGTTTTGTGGCATGGTTTTTTGCTTTTGGTGCGATGGCGTCCAACGCCAGCGTGGCCCACGCTCAAACTTACCCGATGAAGCCGATCCGCATCATTGCCTCCTCCGCCGGCGGCAGCAGTGACTTCACTGCGCGATTGATTTCACCGGGGCTAACCGAGCGCCTGGGGCAGCAGGTCATCGTCGATAATCGCGGCAACATTGGGGGCGAAATTCTCGCGCGGCTGCCGCCGGACGGCTACAACCTGCTGATCGACGGCGCAAGTCTGTGGATCGGCCCGCTGGTGCAAAAGACGCCGTACGATCCCTTGCTGGATTTCACGACGGTGACCATCGCGGTACGCTCGCCAAATTTGATCGTGGTGCATCCTTCATTGCCGGTGAATACGGTGAAGGAATTGGTGGCGCTCGCCAAGGCGCGGCCGGGCGAATTCAATTACGGCTCCGGCGGCGTCGGCGGCGCGTCGCATCTGCCGGCGGAATTGTTCAAGTCACAAGCCGGCGTCAATATCATCAACGTCAATTACAAAGGCACCGGCCCGGCGATCAGCGCGCTGATGGCGGGCGAGGTTCATGTGATGTTCGCCAATGCCGCCATCGCCAGCGCGCACATACGTTCGGGCAAAGTGCGGCCAATAGCCGTGGCGAGCATGCAGTCTTCAGCGGTTTTTCCTGATCTGCCCAGTCTTGCCGCATCGGGCCTGCCCGGCTTCGAGGCCGGCGTGGTGCAAGGCATCGTTGCGCCGGCAAAAACGCCTGCGGCGTTGATCAGCCGCTTGAATCAGGAAATCGTACGCGTGCTGAATCGTGCGGATGTGAAAGACCGTCACTTCACGGCTGGCGTTGAGACCGTCGCCAGTTCGCCGGAAGAACTATCGGTCACGATGAAATCCGACATGGCACGCTGGGGCAAGGTAATTAAGGACGCGAATATCCGCGTGGAGTAACGGCGCCGCGTTGCAGAACAACGGCTCAGTCGGCCTTGATCCCCGCGCCCTTGATGAGCTTGGTCCACTTCGCCAGCTCGGACTTGATATAACCGCGAAACGCCTCGGCGTCCTTGATCGACGGCTCCAGTCCGGCGTTTTGCAATTGCTCGCGCACGTCGGGCATGGCCATCACCGCGATAGTTTCTTTTTGCATACGCTCGACGATGGGCGCAGGCGTTTTGGCCGGGAACGCCATGCCCAGCCAGCCGCTCGCCTCGAAGCCTGGATAACCGCCCTCGGCCATCGACGGCACGTCGGGCAGACTCGGCGAACGCTTCAGGCTGGTAACGCCGATACCGCGTAGCTTGCCGGATTTCACATGCGGCCCGCCGGTGGAGATTACGCCGCACAGTGCCTCGACCTGCCCGGAGATCGCGTCGATCACCGCCGGGCCGCCGCCTTTGTACGGCACGTTGACCACGTTGATGCCGGCGGTGGTGCGGAACAACTCCCACGACAGATGCGCGATGCTGCCGGTGCCGGGATTCGCCACGTTGATCTGGCCGGGATGTTGTTTTGCGCGCGCGACAAATTCCTTCAACGATCGGACCGGCATCGATGGGTGAACCGACAGCAGGCTGCTGACATCAACTACCTGTGCGACGGGCGCGAAATCATTAACCGAATCAAAAGGCACTTTGCCGTGCAGGCCGGGACTCATGGCGAGCGAGGCCACCGACGCCAGCACCATGGTGTAGCCGTCGGGGGCGGCCCGCGCCACGAACTCGTGCGCGATGTTGCCGCCGGCGCCCGAGCGATTTTCGACAATGACCTGCTGCCCTAGGCGCAGCGTGAGCTTCGCTACGACCACACGCGCCACCAGATCGTTAGCACCGCCCGCTGGAAAACCAACGATAAAACGCACCGGCTTTACCGGGTAGTCCGCGGCGGCGGCGCTGCCACACGCAGCCATTGCCAGCAACACGCATACGATGTTTTTGAGTGTCATGGCGCGTATTGTATTGCAAGATCGGATGCGGCCTATAATTCATGCGGACACTAAAAACCGGGGAAACCGCATGGGCACCATCACACTGACGCAAGCCGATACCATCATCAACGCCATCATCACGCGCGCACGCGAGTTGAACTGTCGCCCGATTTCAGTGGTGGTGGTGGAGCCGGGCGCCATCGTCAAGGCGTTCAAAAAAGAAGACGGCTCGGCGATGATGCGATTTGAAATGGCGATGGGCAAGGCGTACGCATCACTCGCGCTCGGAAGATCGTCGAGTCTGGTGCGAGTGCGCGCGCAGGAGAAACCGCTGTTCATGGATTTTTTGTTTAAGGCGTCGGAAGATAAAATATTTGCCGAGGGCGGCGGGCGATTGATACGCGCGGCCGATGGGGAGTTGCTCGGCGCGGTGGGTGTCACCGGCGACAAGGAAGAGCAGGACGAAGCGCTCGCCGCGTACGGCATACGCGCGGCGGGGTTGAAGACGGATGAAGATTGCGAGAGTCTCGCGCATCACGTGCGGCTGGTGAATTAGCAGAGAATCCGAACACACCACTATCGTCGTTCTGGCGAAAGCTGGAACCCAGGTCGTAACCCGATCCGAAGGATCAGAATAAAAGCGCCGCGCGCCGCTGAACAACCCGGCAACCTGGGTTCCGGGTCAAGCTCGGAACGACGGGACTGAATTTGCAGAATCATCGTAAATATTTGTTTATAAACACATTTTTATTAACACCGATAAGGAGACCCGCATGCCCAAGCCCGCCCTCACTTACCAAACATCGCAACCCAAAAAACACAAACTCATCGTCGAAAAAGACGTGGCGGTGCCGCTACGCGATGGTTCAATTATCCGCGCGGATGTTTTTCGACCCGATTCAGGCGACGAGAAATGCCCGATCATTCTCATCACCGGGCCTTACCAAAAAGACAAGCTGTGGGTACCGCCGCCGGACCTCGAAGAAAAACCCAACCCCTACATGAACTGGGAATGCGCCAACCCGCTGTGGTGGTGCCCGCGCGGTTATGCGCTGGTGCGCGTGGACAGCCGCGGCTCGGGCAAATCACTGGGCACGTCGGAGCCGAGTTCGTATCAGGAGGCGGTGGATACCTACGATGCAATTGAACATTTCGCCAAACAATCCTGGAGCAACGGCAACGTCGGGTGTCTGGGGATTTCGTATCACGCGAATTTTCAGTGGCGCGTGGCGAGCCTGCAACCGCCTTCGTTGAAAGCCATCATGCCGTGGGAAGGCCGCGCCGATCAATATCGCGATCAGGCCTATCACGGCGGAATTTTCTCGTCGGGATTTCTGGTGAGCTGGTGGTACATGCAGGCCGCGCACCACCTGCTGGGCAAGCCAAACGAATACAACCCGGAGGCGTTCAACAATAACCAGTTGTGGAACTACATGAAGAATGATCTCGACTCCGAATACTGGCGCCTGAAAAGCGCGCGCTGGGACAAAATCACCGTGCCGATGTACAGCGTCGGCAACTGGGGCGGGCACGGCCTGCATTTGCGCGGCAACACCGAGGGTTATCTGTGCGCAGCATCCAAACATAAAAAACTGCGCATCCACACCGGCTCGCACTATCACCCGTTTCACGCCGAGGAAGCGCGCATCGAACAACTGCGCTGGTTCGACTATTGGTTAAAAGGCATCGACACCGGCATCATGGAAGAGCCGCCGGTGAAACTCGAAATCCGCACGGGCGGCACCTTAAAACGCTACCCGTTCCGCACCGAGAACGAGTGGCCGCTGGCGCGCACGCAGTGGACCAAGCTTTATCTGCAACCCGTGAAAGACAAGCCGGGCAACGGCAAAGCCGCCGAAGGCAAAATCTCCGCGACACCCCCCGCCAAGGCCAGCAAGATCACGTACGAGGCATCCCCCGGCGGACGCCACAATCACGGCGGACGCACCGGCGTCACGTTCGAGACCGCACCGATGAAAGCGGACACTGAGATCACCGGGCCGATCGTGCTGAACCTGTGGGTATCCAGCACCTCGGAAGACATGGATATTTTCGCCACGCTGCGCCACATCGACACCAAGGGACGCGACGTGCCGGAGTTGGGACAGCGCGGCGAACCCACCGAGTGCGTCACCAAAGGCTGGCTACGCGCCTCGCACCGCAAGCTGGATAAAGAAAAGTCGCTGCCCTACCGGCCGTATCACGCGCACAACGAACGCTGGCCGCTGAAAAAAGGCGAAGTGGTCGAGTGTCAGGTCGAAGTGATCTCGACCTCCATCGTCATCCGCAAAGGCCACAAGCTGCGCCTCGACATCGGCCCCAAGGACGGCCACGCATCGGCGCACTTCACGCACTACCACGCGGATTACAACGACGGCGCGTTGAACACCCTGCATGTCGGCAAGGACAAACCGGCGCATTTGCTGCTGCCGATTATTCCGGCGAAGGCGGGAGACAAACCAGCGCCAGTTGCAAAGAAAAAGGCTAAACCGGCGGCAAAAAAATAAGCGGCGGCCAAGCAGCGCTAACTGCCGGGGATGATCCCCGGTTTAAGCGCATGGCAATAGTCGGCCACATCCGCCGGCTTGCACTTCCACACGCGATCCATGAACTTGTTCGAGAAGCAATGCTTCAGCGCAGTGCGCAGCGGGCGCAGCCGGAACGGCTGGCCGAATACGAAGGGGTGTATCGAAATATTGCACACCAGCGGGTGCGCTGCGGACTGCTCGATCATTTCCTCGAACTGATCCACCAGCATGTCACAAAACTCGCGCCCGGTGTGCTGGCGATGGATCACCTGCGGTGAATCGTTTAGCTCCACCGGGTACGGCACCAGCAGCAGCGGCCCGGAGCGCGTGCGCATCCAGATCGGCTGGTCGTCGCACGGCCAATCCATCGAGTAGGTGTAGCCCGCTTCTTTGAGCAAGTCGGGCGTCCACGGGTTTTCGTACGCGCCGGCGCCCATCCAGCCCTTGGGCGGCTTGCCTTCGTGTTGGGCGAAGGTGTCGGTCACTTCCTTGATGACGCGCGCTTCGTCTTCCTCCCAGCGAAAATCGTGCAGGTTTTCCGAATTGGTGCGGCCATGGCCGACAATCTCGTCGCCACGCGCGCGCACGCGCTCCATGATCTGCGGCGCGGTGTCATACAGCAGGCTGTTGGCGTTGTGCGCCAGCGGCATGTGCAGCTCTTCCGCCAGATCAAACAAGCGCCAGATGCCTATGCGGTTGCCGTAGTCGCGCCACGAATAGTTGCGCTGCGTTTGCGGCTCGCCGTGCTTGGCACTGTCGTGGCCCCGGCCCTTGCCGAAGGCGTAGGCTTCGATGTTGGTGGTGATGCAGAACGCAAGGCGCTTGCCGCCCGGCCAGTCGTAATCCTTGCGCTCGGTAAGCGGCACGTAGTCGTAGCGCGTGTGTTGCGGGACCAGTATTGATTTTGAGGGCATGTTGACTCCTTATTCCACGCGCGCGCCGGAAAGTTGCACCAGCTTGCCGAGTTTGGTCATCTCCGACTGCATGTGCGCGGCGAATTCCTCCGGGGTGTTGGTGACCGGCAGCGCGCCCACTTTGGCGTAAACCGCCTGCACCTCTGGCGAGCGCACCGCGCGGCCAAATTCGGCGTTGAGTTTATCGACCACCGCGCGCGGCACGCCGCGCGGCGCGAGGATACCGCTGTAAAGCACCAGTTCAAAATCCTTCAGCCCGGCCTCTTTCATCGTCGGCACATCAGGCGCGGCAGCAGTGCGCAGCGGCGTGGTGACGCCCAGCGCGCGCAACCGGCCCGATACCACCATCGGCATCGCCGGCGGCATGGTGGAAAACAACATCCCCACTTCGCCGCCGATCAAGCCAGTGGTCGCCTGAGGGCTACCCTTGTACGGCACGTGGATCATTTTGATATCCGCCATCACCTTCAGCATCTCGCCGGCCAGATGCACGATGGTGCCGTTGCCCGACGAGCCATACGCAAGCTCGTTGGGCCGCTGTTTCGCCAGCGCGGCGAGTTCCTTCACCGTTTTCACCGGCAGCGACGGATGAACTACCAGCATCAGCGGCGTGGCGGCAATCAGCGTCACCGGCGTGAAATCGCGCTGTGAGTCATACGGCAGCTTGCGGTAAAGGCTGGCGTTGATGGCGTGGGTGGTGATGTCCTGCAAAAACAAGGTGTAGCCGTCGCTGGGCGACTTGGCGACCAGATCCGAAGCGATGGTCGTACCCGCGCCGGAACGCGGATCAACCGCCACCTGCTGACCAATGCTTGATGACAACCGCGCGCCGATGGAGCGCCCGAGCACGTCGGAGATGCCGCCTGCGGTAAAGCCATGAATCAGCCGTATCGGCTTCGCCGGAAAATCGGCTTGTGCGGCGGCGGGCAGGACGGTCAATGCACTCAGGCCGGCAAGCACCATCGCGCCCAATCGCAGGGTAGTTATCATCGTTGGCCTCAAAAAAAAAGTGAAGTCCAGTTGTGCGATGCATCATACCGAAGTCCATTGCGCAACGGCTAACCTGCCTGACAAGCCATGCAATTATTTTCCTGCGGGCACCACGGCGATCACATCCATCTCCACGATCATGCCGGGGCGCGCGAGTTCACTGATGACCAGAAACGTATGCACCGGCAGCGGGCTGCCCTTGAATGCCTCGGCGCGGCATTTATTCATGGCGTCACGATCCTTAATGTTCGTGACGTAGGTGACGAGCTTCACCACGTCGGACATTTTGCCGCCGTGCGCGTTGAGCAGTTTGCCGATTTTCTCGTAGGCGTAGCGGCACTGCGCGGTGAAATCACCGACATGCAGTATCGAACCGTCTTTCTCGGCCTCCGCACCGACACCGGCGAGAAATAGCCACTTGCCCGGCCCCGACACGGTGACCACTTCAGAAAAACGCCCCTTGGTCCAATCGTTGTGATGGTAGTGCTGCTTCTCCAACTGCTGCGCGGCGGCGGGCAGGCAAGACAACAATGCCAATGCAATCAGTGTTACGGCGCGGACGAGGGTGTTCATCATGGGATGGCTCCTTTCGTGTTGATCATGTAACAACGGGGTTGGTACAAGCATTGTAGTGCGAGTTGCGCATTCGCAATTGGGCTCGCGCGGCGTTTTAAAATCCGCTCCATGAGCAATAATTTAAGACGCTGCTGCGATTGCAGCCAGCCCTTGGGCGCACGCGACAAATTCTGCCCGCGCTGCGGCGCGCGGCAACCGCGCGAGCCGAAACACTCGCGATTGCGATCGCTACATTGCAAGGCCCCGTGCTTTCCTTCGCGTGAAGGCAAATTCGTTGCAACGGGCAACGCTTCCCGCCGGAACGCGGCGCGCGCTTTCCATTACTTGATCTGCGAAAACGCCGTCGCGTCGAGGAACACCGATTCGGTCTTGGCGACAATATTGCCGTTGACGTTGCTCGCCTCGCGCGCCTTGATCCAGCCCGGATCGTTGCGAAAGCCGTCCCAGCTCTTCTTCGCGGCCTCGCGGCTTGAATGGGCAAGGATGTACACCAGCGTAGTTTGCGACCCCGGTGCGTCAATCGGCGCAGTAGCCAATGTTCGTCATGCCGTGTTTCTCGAAGTAGCGCATGGTGTGATCCCGAAAACGGTTCTTGACTTCTTCGAACTTGCCTTCCGCCGCCGTATAGGTGCGCAGTTCGAACACGCGCCCGGGGTTTTGTGCATGGGCCTGCGGCCATATGTCGCCGCCAGGGATACTACCGGCAACATAACCAGCGGCAAATACAGCAACAAACAACACCGGCGCCACAATTCTTCTCAACCCGAAGTTCCCCCTTGCGTGATTGATAGTGATTCATAGCCAGTGCGGGGCCAGTGCGGGGCCAGTGCGCACGTCGCGCACGGGTGCATGGCCATGACCCAAAGTGTAATCCGCGCCCCAAAAGTAGTGGACGGTTTCTCGCGCGCAAAAAAATCCTCGCGGACTGTTACGTCACGCGCGGATTAGAATATTCGCATCATGCTCAACCAGTTACGCCGCTGCTGCGACTGCAACTACCCTATTGGCAACCGCGACCGTGTTTACCTGCGCTGCGGGACACGGCCGCCGCGAGAACCTAAAATATCAATAAAAACAATTACTTATATTCTGGTCATTTACTCATCGCCTTCGCCGCCTGCTTCACTGCCTTAACGATATTGATATACCCCGTGCAGCGGCAGAGATTGCCCTCCAGCCCGTGATAAATCTCTTCGTCGGTGGGCTTGGGGTTGTCCTTCAACAAGCCCGATACCGCCATGATCATGCCGGGCGTGCAAAAGCCGCATTGCAGCGCGTGGCATTCGGTGAACGCCTGTTGCACGGGGTGTAGTTTGTCGCCCTTGGCCATGCCTTCGATGGTGGTGATGTCGGCGCCGTTGGCTTGCACCGCGAGCACGGTGCAGGATTTCACCGCCACGCCGTTCATGTGGATGGTGCATGCGCCACACTGGCTGGTATCGCAGCCGACGTGAGTGCCGGTGAGTTGCGCGTGATCGCGGATCAGGTTGACCAGCAGCGTGCGGTCTTCGACTTCGTATGCATGCTGCTTGCCGTTAATTTTGAGTTCGACTTTGGCCATGATTATTTCCCCGAGATTTTCGCGACTGCGCGTTTAGTCATTACTTTGGCAAGATTGGCACGATATTCCTGGGTGCCGTGCATATCTTCGTTTAGATCAGTTGCATCGACAGCCAAGCCATCAACAGAAGCAGCATTCAACTTCTTGCCCAGAGCGGCTTCCGCGTCTTTCCAGCGGAACACGCCAGGCCCGGCGCCGGTGATCGCCACGCGCACGTCCTTGCCACTCTGCGTCACAAACGAACCCGCCATCGCATAACCCGACGCCGGATGCGGAAACTTTTCGTAGGCGGCTTTGGCGGGCACCGGGAATACGATTTTCACGATCATCTCGCCCGCGTCCAGCGCAGTAGTGAACATACCCTGAAAGAAATCATCCGCCGCGATTTGGCGTTTGCTGGTGACGATGGTGGCGTTTAGCGACAGCGCCGCCGAGGGATAATCCGCCGCCGGGTCGTTGTTGGCTAACGAGCCGCCGATGGTGCCGCGGTTGCGCACCTGCGGATCGCCGATCTGGCTGGCCAGGTACGCCAGCGCGGGGATGGCTTTTTTCACCACCGCCGATTTGGCC
>CAWUUY010000198.1:0-2888 GCA_963924885.1 uncultured Burkholderiales bacterium
TGTCGTTGTCGTTGTCGTTGTCGTTGTCGTTGTCAGGGCATTACCGAAGCGCAGCGATCCCAGCACTTAGCTTGCGATTCGATAGCCGCAAGACGTAGCTTGCCTATACAAGTTACATTCGTAATCTGCGAATATCGCCCCGGTGGCCACCCAAATTCCCCCACCTGTAGCGACCCCAAACTCCCCCACCTGAGCATGCCTAATCACAGCTGATCGGTAGCTGCCCGGCGACGAGACGTTAACCTCGCCCCTTTTGAACGAAGAGGAGAAAGGATTGAATGTCTTGAAGCCACATTTACACATTTCCATCCAGACGCTGCTGGATCATAAGCGCCAAAACGCTGCCGGACGATTTGCCGGCGGCGACGCTTGGCTCGACCAGCCGCCTAAAGCCGGGCGATGAGGTGGTGGCGGTCGGCTTTCTATTCGGCATCGGCCCGTCGGTGTCGGCCGGTGTGATCTTGGGAATGAATCGTGAATTTCGCTTGCCCACCGACAAACGCGACGAAATCGCGCGCGCCATCGACCGCGTGCAACTTCAGCCGGGCAGCGCGCTGGGCAGCGGCCTGGTCATTGCGCTGGCGACACTGCTGCCCACCAGCGGAATCGATACGCAAAAAATCATCAGCGGCCAAGACACGCCAAGCATGGCCCGCGACTGGGCACGGCATGCCGAAATGCAAAACTTCAAACCAGCACCGCCCGGCTCGAACAGCGGCGCGGCGATCGTGCTGATCTCCGACGGCGAAAGCAACGTCGGCCCCGATCTGGTGGAGGCCGGCAAGCCCGCCGCCGAACGCGGCGTGCGCGTCTCTACCGTGGGCATCGGCACCACCGAAGGCGCGGTATTCAACGTTGACGGCTGGAACATGCGCGTGCGCATGGACGAAGCGGCGCTAAAAAAACTGGCCGACATGACGCACGGCGAATATTTTCGCGACGCCAGCGCGCCGGAGTTGAAAAAAATCTACACGCATCTTGCCGCCCGGCTCGCCATGGGCAAGGGCCGCGCGACAGAGATTACCGCCGCGCTCGTGGCGCTCGGCGCGGCGCTCGCGGCCATAGCCACGATGATGTCGATGCTGCGTTCGAACCGTATTTTGTAGACGGCACTACTGATCGATCGCAATTCCGCCGCGGGTAATGATCTCGCGCCACTTGGCGATTTCCGCTGCAATAAACTTAGCGAGTTCGTCGGGCGATGTCGCCTGCGGCTCCGCGCCGAAATCGACAAAACGCGTGCGCACTGTTTTATCCGCGATGGCCGCCGCCGTGTCCTTATAAAACTTGTCCACCGCCGGGCGCGGCGTGCCGGCCGGTGCGATGAAAGCGAACCACGCCGCCGACACATAACCCTTGATGCCCGCCTCCGCCGCAGTGGGCACATCCGGCAATGCCGCAAGGCGTCGGTTAGCAGCAACGATCAACGGGCGCACCTGCCCTGCCTTGATCTGGCCGCGCACATTGGGCAGCAGTTGAAAACTCACCGGCGCCTGCCCCGCCACCAGGTCGGTCACCAGATTAGCCGTCACCTTGTACGGCACGTGCGTCATGCGCGCGCCGACGATCTGCTCAAAAAACGCGCCGGCCAGATGCTGTGCGCTGCCGTTGCCCACCGAGCCGTACGGTACGCCAGGCGTTTTTTTCACGTAATCGATCAGTTCGTTGATGTTCTGCACCGGCAACTTCGCGCTCACCACCACGATGTTGGGCAAACTAGCAAACAGCGACACCGGCTGTATGTCGCGCTCGGGGTCGTAACCCATCTCTTTGTAGAGCGTCTTGTTCGCGGCCAGCGGCCCTGACGCACTCATGCCGAAGTTGAACCCGTCGGGCGTGGCCTTCGCCACCAGTTGCGTGCCGAGGTTGCCGCCGGCGGCCGGACGGTTATCCATGACAAAACGCTGGCCTGTGATGGTGCTGATGCGCTCGATCAGAATACGCGTGATGACATCACTGGCGCTACCGCCGGAAAACGGCACGATCATGCGGATGGGACGTTGATCCTGCGCAGATGTCATTACGGAGCTGCTCATGACCAGCACACCCGCCACACCCAACATGAAACTCTTCATCAATCCACCCTCCCGGTTGCACTGCCTGTGATGCTACCGAAGCGCTGTTGCATCATTTGTTCAAACGACAAAGTGCCCGGCTCCACCGCGCCGCCGGAACGTAGTAAGTACGCGCCGGGGTTGCCTGCGGCGGCGGGCGCCTTGCCCGCCTGCAAGGCGCGCACGCCATCGAGGATTGCGCGGCGAAACCGCACGATGCCCACGTCAGTGGGCGACAGGCGTTCGTGGCTGCGATCCATGATGTAGCCCTGACTTTCCCACGCCATCTGATCTTGCTCTGCGATACCTTTCACGCCGGTAAATGAGCGGTGCTTTTGGTCGTCGCGGTCAATCAGATAATCGTTGCCGCGATTGCGCACTGGTACATAGCCCGGCCCCAGTTCGGCCAACTGGCCGTAACCGCCTTTATCAAAGGTGGCGCGCTCCTCCGCCGTGAGCGGACGATCCGTTCGCCAGCCGTAGACATAAATCCAACACGATTCATCGGTAATCGGCGCCCAGGAATAACCGAAATACGTTTCACCTGGCATCGCCGCCGGTGTCAGCGAGTGCGACGGTAACATGAATTGCGTGATGCGCCAATACAGCGCGCCGTTATCCGCCTTGCGCGAGCCGCCAATCACAAAACCCGCGTCGTGTTCCTTCACCGTAAATTGCGGCAGCGGATCATTGCGCAGCCAGCGCAACCGATTAGCATCGGCGGCGGCATTGGGATTTTCATTGGATTGCACGCCCGGTGCAGGCATGTGCAAAAACGAAAAGTGCGCGGTATCGAGCGCGCCTTCCATCGACTGCGCCCAGTTGCAATCGATC
>CAWUUY010000199.1:0-11510 GCA_963924885.1 uncultured Burkholderiales bacterium
GTCGGCGCTGTGCGGCGCGGATCAAAAAATATTCTGCAGTATTCACGGGCTGGGACAGGCCAAGTACGTGCAGTTGCAGGCGATACTCGAAATGGCGCAGCGCGCGCTGGGCGAAAAACTGAAGCAGGGCGTCGCACTCGATACACCGAAGGCGGTGCGTGATTATCTGCGGCTGCGATTACACCATCGCCCGCACGAAGTGTTTGTCGGGGTGTTTCTGGATGCGCAGCACCGGGTATTGGCCGTAGACGATCTGTTCAGTGGCACGCTGATGCAGACCAGCGTTTATCCGCGCGAGGTCGTTAAGCGCGCGCTGCATCACAACGCGGCGGCGGTGATTTTTGCGCATAACCATCCCTCGGGCGTGGCCGAACCCAGCCGCGCCGACGAAATACTGACCGCGAGCCTGAAGCGGGCTTTGGCGCTGGTGGATGTGAACGTGCTGGATCATTTTATTGTCGGTGCGGACAGTACCATGTCGTTCGCCGAAAGGGGGATGTTGTAAGTATCTGTTTTTAAAGAAATATTTATTTTAATACGGATTGTGAGGCGGCAAGCGGGAAATGCCTTCCATCGCAGCCAAGTCCTTGAGCGAAGACCCTGATTTCGTGTAGAATTCGCCCCCTTTAGGACGTGCTTTGCACGTTTCGTGTTTCACGGTTTCGAGGGTTCAACATGTCACGCGTATGTCAGGTCACCGGCAAGAAGCCGATGGTGGGAAACAACGTTTCTCACGCCAATAACAAAACCAAGCGGCGCTTTCTGCCGAATTTGCACAGCCGCCGTTTTTGGGTGGAGAGCGAAAATCGCTGGATACGTCTGCGGGTTTCCCAGACGGGTCTGCGCACTATCGACAAAAACGGTATCGACGTTGTGCTGGCGGATCTGCGCAGCCGCGGCGTCGCGGTTTAACTGTTCACCGGGAGGCCTAAGACATGGCAAGCAAACGAGACAAGATCAAGCTGGAATCCACCGCCGGTACGGGGCATTACTACACCACGTCGAAAAACAAGCGCACTATGCCGGAGAAGATGGAAATGCTGAAATTCGATCCGGTCGTGCGCAAGCACGTGGTCTATAAGGAAGCGAAGATCAAATAAAAAAACCCGCGGAAGCGGGTTTTTTTATGTCTGGCGGTTGGCCTTGGGCGTTGAGGGTAACGGCGGGGAGTATCTACAGTCTGGGGTTACTCCCAACGCCCAACGCTAATCGCCCAACCGCGGTTCAGGCATAACAGCGCAGCCGTTTCGAGAACTCCTGCAACGGCACGATGCCGCTGTTCTCGGCGCGGTGGCACCAGTCTTCAAGCTTGTGTACCAACTGCTCTTTGCTGGCGGTGGAGCGCTGCCATACGCCCGCGAGTTCGTCGCGCATGGTGTAGACCGTGCCGAGCACCTTGCTGTGGCTGATCACCTGGGCGCGCTCCGCGAGCTCCGTTTCGGGCAGCGCAGCGGCATCGATATTCAGCCAGCGTTTCAATCGCGCGCTGTCGATGTGGTTCACGCTGGCCGCTCGCGACTTGAGCGCCTGCATTTCGGCGGCGCAGGTGTCGCGCAGCGAGCGGGCATAACGCGTCACCACGTCGTAACGATGCGTGATCACGGCTTGCAGCGTGTCGAAATCACAACGCGTCTTGGCAGCGTCGAGCCTGAGCTTCGGCGCTATCTTTTTCACCTTGGCCAAACCCACGGTTTCGAGAATGCGGATGTAAAGCCAGCCGATGTCGAATTCGTACCAGCGGTTGGACAGCTTGGCCGAAGTCGCATAGGCGTGGTGATTGTTGTGCAGCTCTTCGCCGCCGATCAGGATGCCCCACGGCACCACGTTGGCGCTGCTGTCCTCGGACTGGAAATTGCGATAGCCCCAAAAATGGCCGATGCCGTTGATGACGCCGGCGGCCAGCAGCGGTATCCATACCATTTGCACCGCCCACATCGTTATGCCGATGGGGCCGAATACAACCATATTTATCACCAGCATCGAGCCGATGCCGTAACGATCGTGTTTGCCGTAGACGTTCCGTTCCATCCAGTCATCGGGCGTGCCGTGGCCGTACTGTTCGAGCGTTTCCTTGTTGGCGCCTTCGACGCGGTACAGTTCCGCGCCCTCCATCAATACTTTTTTGATGCCGAATATCTGCGGGCTGTGCGGATCCTCGATGGTTTCGCATTTGGCGTGGTGCTTGCGGTGGATGGCGGTCCACGCCTTCGTCGTCATGCCCGTGGTAAACCACAGCCAGAAGCGGAAGAAATGGCTGACGATCGGATGCAGATCCAGCGCGCGATGCGCGGAATGACGATGCAGATAAATCGTGACTGCCGCAATGGTGATGTGAGTCAAGCCCAGCGTGGCCAGCACATAGCCCCACCACGGCAAATCTAGCAATCCTGGGTACCCTTCAAACATATGCCTCCTCGTGAAATACCGATTAGAACGGGCGAAGTCTACCGAAGAACATGGGGGGGCGATAGTGCTTTTTGGTCATAACCCCTAGTCACGAATGAATTAAAGCAAGTTATTGATTTAAAAGGGTATTTAACCTTGATTCGTGGCGCGCATGGCGTCCGGTAGCGCGCCTGTGAAACGTAGATTGTGCTGCGTATTGGGAATTTCAATGCCGTGCGCCTTAAACTCGCGCCAGATGTCGAAATATAGGTAGGAACGCAGGTTGGTGGTGCCGTCCTGCGGATCGGTGATCCACACCCCGAGTTCGATATTGATGCCGCTGTCGGCGAATTCGCGGATGAGCATTTTCGGCGGCTTATCCTGTAGCACCCGCGGGTGACGTTGGGCTGCCTCGATCAGGATGCGTCCGACCACGTCCAGATCGGATTCATAAGCCACCTGCACCGGCACGCGCACGCGCTTGTCGGTATACGAGTGATTGACCACCGGCGAGATAATCATGGTTTCGTTGGGGACGATGGTCTCGGTGCCGTCCATCGCGCGCATCACCACGTAGCGGGCGGTCATCTTGGTGAGTTGGCCGGTGTATTTGTCCACCCTAATAAGATCGCTGATGGACACCGAGCGATCCATCAAAATAATGAAGCCGCTGATGTAATTGCTGGCGATTTTTTGCAGGCCGAAGCCGATGCCCACGCCGAGCATGCCGCCGAACACGCTCAACACCGTGAGATCGATGCCCACCGCCGGCAGCGCGATCAATATCGCCGCCAGCAGCGGAATCGCCTGCGCGAACTTGGTGGCCTTCATACGCAGGTTCACGTTGACCGAGCTCGCGCGCATCATGCGGGTTTCGATCAGGCGGCCCAGCCACAGCGCGAGCAGCACCGTGATGGTGATCGACAGCACGCCTTGCAGCACCAGCAACAGCGTCACGCGCTGCGCGCCGAAACTCACGCCGATGCCGTCGAGCAGGCCGCGCAGCGCCGGCCACAAGCCGCCTATATACACGACGCAGCCAATCCACACCGTTCACGCGATATAACGTTCGGAACTGCGCAGCCAGCCGCCGGAAGAGAAAACGTGCCGCAGTATGTAGATGGTGAGGCGCACCAGCGCCAGTGCCGTGAGCAGCGACACCGCCAGGCTCAGCAAGCTGACGGGCAGCCAGTTTGTCATGATCGCCTGCGTCGCGAGCACCAGCAGCAGCGTGGCGACCGGAAACGCCAGCCGGCGCAGGCCGCCCATGTGCAATTTGAGCGTGGCCTCGTCACCTGCCGTGGATGCGTTGAGCGCGCTTCCTTCGATGTAGCGCTGCGCGAACCAACCGCCCGCGAGGCACAGCACGAGCGCGGCGACTTGCCACAAGGCATCGACACCGTGCAGGTCGGTCCAGAGCCGGGTCAGCAGGCTGGGCAATTCGGGTGTGGTTAGCATGAATGCCGGACGATCAGATCAGGAAAAATATTCTAGCATGCAGCTTATTGCGCGCGCGTCAGCACCGCGCCGAAAAAACCATCCGTGCCGTGCTGATGCGGCGTGAGCCGCAGGTATTTGCCGGTACGAAGTTCGATCCGCTGATGCGCCAAAACGTCGTCGCAATCGGTAAGACTAAAGGCCGGCTTGGCGGCGAGGAACGCATCGACGATGCCTTCGTTTTCCTCGGCAAGCAGGCTGCACGTGGCGTAGACCAGACGCCCGCCGGGTTTCACCAGTGCCGCCGCCGCGTTCAGAATCGCGGTTTGCTTCACCACGAGTTGCGTCACGCTGTCCGGCGACTGCCGCCATTTCAAATCGGGGTTGCGGCGCAACGTGCCCAGCCCGCTGCACGGTGCATCCACCAGCACGCGATCCGCCTTGCCCGCCATGCGTTTGATGCGGATATCGGTTTCGCGCGCGATCACCTGCGCGCGCAGATTTGACAAGCCGGAGCGTGCCAGACGCGGTTGCAGTTTTTTCAGCCGCGCGGCGGAGGTATCAAACGCATAGAGTCTGCCGCGATTGTGCATGATCGCGCCCAGCATCAGCGTTTTGCCGCCCGCGCCGGCGCAAAAGTCGATGACAAAATCGTGCCGCGTCGGCGCCAGCAGACAGCACAGCAACTGGCTGCCTTCGTCCTGCACTTCAATCGTGCCATCCAGAAACATCGGCAGGCGGTTGATCGCGGGCCGGCCATCGATGCGCAGGCCGCACGGCGAATACGGCGTGGGCGTTGCCACGATGCCACTGGCCGCCAGTGCCGTCGTCACGTCGTCACGTTTCGCGCGCAGCGTGTTCACCCGCAGGTCGAGCGAAGCGGGCGAGGCGAGGCCGCGTCCCAACGCGAGGATGTCCGCTTCGGATGTATGTGGCAGCAGCTTTTCCACCACCCAGTCCGGTAGTTCCGCCTGCACCGCCAGCGGCAGATCATCGGTGTTCACGGCCTTGATCGCGTTGACGATGTCGTCGTCGCCGCGCCGCAGCACCAGCGCCAGCTCGCGTGCGTTCAACCCCTGCGTGCGTGCAAGCCACGCCAGCAGCAAGGCGCGCGCGGCGCCGTTATTGCTCAGGTGATCGAGCATGCGTTTGCGCCGCAGCACGCCGAACACCGCCTCGGCGATAAACGCGCGGTCGTTCTGGCCGAGTTCGTGGTGCTCGCGAAAATAGCGGCTGACAATGCCGTCGGCGGGATAGTCGAACTTTAATGCCGCCGTCAGCACATGCACGGCGGCTTCGAATTGTGCGGAGATGATTTTCAAAATAGACCCGATGCGCGATCCTGCGCACGATGAACGCCGTGAACCCGCTAAAACTGAAACGAATGCTAATCGCTGATATTGATTTCGGTGGCCACTTGCTCGCCGGTGGGCGCGCCGTCGCGGCCGATAAAGCGGATGCGCACGGGCAGGTAGCGGTAGTCCGCCGCCAGCCAGATTTCCATGCTTTCGCCGCCGTCGCGCCGCACCTGCTTTACCGGAAGCGTGCGGATTTTACCCATTGGCGTATCCAGCGTTTCCTCGGCCAGTACGTCGAGCGCGTAGTTTTCAAAACGCGTGCCGTTGGTGATGGCAATTTGCACGCGGCCTTGCGGCGGCGGTGCGAGCGACAGTTGATACATGAAGCTCAGGATATCCTGACTGCCGGCGGGCAGCGCCGCGCTGCGTTGCGCCTCGCCGCGGCCCAGCGTGATGCTGTTCTTGTTCCAGTCAAATTGCGCCACGGATTCGTCGGTTTTGCCGCTGCGGCTGCGTGCGGACACGAAATTGTCGGGGCGAAGGCCGTGTTCCGTCATGCGGCCCGTGCTGCGAAACACGCGCTGCTCCGAGCGGAACAAGCTGGCCAGCCCGCTGGTGCCGGAGGTGCTTTCGAGCTTGTAGGTGTCGGCGCCGGTTTCCCAGCTTTGCACGGTGCGCGCCACTTCGAATTTATTCGTGCCCATGTACAGCGCGTAGGCGATGCGCCCGCGGCGCGGCAGGCTCTTGATGGCGGCGCGCTCCGGCATAAAGGTGCTGGGCGCGGCATCGGCGATCACGATGGGTTCGGGCGCGGCGGCGGGCGGCTCTTCCGGTGCCGCCTGTGCCCTCTCCGGTATCATCGTTTCCGGCGTCGAAAGTGGAAACGGACTCAGTGTGTCGGAAATCACCGCGCGCGGCGCCGTGGCCACCACGTGCGGTCGCGCGGCTGGGGTTGGGGCGTGCAGTTGTGGCGCGGGCGGCACGGGCGGTGTGACCTCCGGCAAGTGCTCCAGACGCGCCTGCAACGGCGGCGGCTCCGCTGCCTTGAACGGCAGCGACATCCACCCGCCGGAAAGCGTCAGCGCATGCGCCAGCGCCGACAGCATCAGCGCGACCAGCAGGATGCGCGAGGATCGCTTCAAGGCTTGATCTCCAGCCGCGTGACGACCTGCTCGTAGCGCACGCCGTCGTCCTCGATCACCAGCACTTTCACCGGCAGGTAATGAAACTCCGGCGCCAGCCAGATTTCTGTTTGGGAGTCGTCGGGCTCGCGTTGCCGCACCAGATGCAGCGTGTCGAGCCGCTTTAATGGCGTGTCGATGGTCACGTCGGGCGTCACGCTGTAACGGTAGCGGTCGAGCTTGCGGCCATTGGTCATGGCCACTTCCACGGCGCGCGGTTTGGCGCGCACCAGATGCATCAAGTGATACATCAGCGACAACCGATCCTGTGCTGCGCGCGGCAGCGCCATGGGTTGAGTCAATCCGTCGTGCATCAGCGTCAGCGTGTCGGCTTTCCAATCGAAGGCGGCGCTGACGGTGGCATTGTTGCGGCTGCCCTCAAAGCGCAGCGGGCGCAGTCCTTCCTTGGTGACCTCACCCGCGCTGCTGTAGTTGATCGGACGGCGTTGCGCCAGTGCCAGCAAGCCCACGGCTTTGGTTTCGCTGGTCGCGCGGTAGGCGCCGTCCTTTACCTCGAACTGTTCGGTAATCACACCGATGTGCGCGCCGTTGCGCAACAGATTGTACGAGATCGACACCGCACCCGGGGTGGCAGCCGACGCAGCGACGGCGCTGGCCATCAGCAGTGAGATTAATAAAATTCTTAATAAAAACATACAGTTACGATATCACGACTCCAGCGCTGGCGAAACCAGTGCGCCGCCTGCGGTGGTGTTGTTGATCGTCACCACGCCATTCGCACCGAGCGTCACTCGCCCTTCGCACAGCCAGCGCACGGCCTTCGGATAAATACGATGCTCTTGTTCAAGCACGCGCGCGGACAGCGTGTCCTCGGTGTCACCCGCCAGCACCGGCACCGCCGCCTGAATAATGATCGGCCCGCTATCCAGACCCGGCGTGACGAAATGCACCGTGCAGCCGTGCAGGCGCACGCCGGCTTCCAGCGCGCGCTGGTGCGTGTGCAGGCCGGGAAACGACGGCAACAGCGAGGGATGAATATTAATCATACGATTCGAATAACGCGCGACGAATCCTTCGGTCAACACACGCATGAACCCGGCGAGCACGATCAGATCAGGCCGGTGGCGGTCGATCTCTGCGGCCAGCGCGGCATCAAACGCGGAGCGATCCGCAAACGCGCGATGCGGCACCACGGCGGTGGCGATGTGTTGCGCCTGCGCCGTGGCGAGTCCCTTGGCCGTCGGTTCGTTGCTGATCACGGCGACGATCTCGGCGGGCAGGAGTGCTTTCAGCATTGCCTCCATGTTCGAGCCGCGGCCTGAAATCAGGATGACGATGCGCTTCATCGTTTTACGGCAGTGCTTGCGGTCAGGTGACAATAGTTTGTGGTGCGCCGCGCGGTCGGCGCGTGACTTCACCGATGCGCCAGACTTGCTCACCGGCGCGCGTGAGCATGGCTTGTGCGCGCGCCGCATCTTTCGGGCTGACTACGATGATGAGGCCGATGCCGCAGTTGAATACGCGATGCATTTCGCTGTCGGCGACGTTGCCCTGCTGTTGCAGCCAGGTGAACAGCGGCGGCATCGGCCACGCGTTTTTGTCGATGCGCGCGCACAGCCCCGCCGATAGCACGCGCGGAATGTTTTCCACCAAGCCGCCGCCAGTGATGTGCGCAATGCCCTTGAGCGGCACTTTTTCCGCCAGCGCCAGCACCGGCTTCACATAAATGCGCGTGGGCGCGAGGATCAAATCCTTCAATGCCTTGCCGCCAAGTTTGGCGGACAGGTTTACGCGTTTTGTGCTGATGATCTTGCGGATCAGCGAGTAACCATTCGAGTGCGCGCCGTTGCTGGCCAGGCCGAGGATCACATCACCAGGCTTGATACTTTTGCCGTTGATGATTTTGGATTTTTCCGCGACACCCACCGCAAACCCGGCCAGATCGTATTCTCCCGCCGGATACATGCCGGGCATCTCGGCGGTTTCGCCGCCGATCAAGGCGCAGCCCGCCTGCTCGCAACCGGCGGCGATGCCCTTGATGACCTGCGTCGCCGATTTCACATCGAGCTTGCCGCAGGCGTAGTAATCCAGAAAAAACAGCGGTTCCGCGCCCAGCGTGAGGATGTCGTTCACACTCATCGCCACCAGATCGATGCCCACGGTGTCGTGGCGTTTTAATTCAAACGCGAGTTTCAGCTTGGTGCCCACGCCATCCGTGCCGGATACCAGCACCGGGTCTTTATAACTTTTGGGAACACGGAATAATGCGCCAAAGCCGCCGATGCCCGCCATCACGCCGGGGCGCATGGTGCGCTTGGCGAACGGCTTGATGTTTTCGACCAGGTTGTCACCGGCGTCGATGTCCACGCCGGCATCGCGGTAGGTCAGACTTTGGGTTTGCTTGCGAGTTTTCAAGTTGAGTTGTCCGGGGCTTCCGGCTAAAGTGACAGCGAAAGTTACAATCAGTGGCAATGCATTATCATCGCCGCATTCAAGTCCTTGATTTTAACGCAAATGAAACCTCCCGACCCCGGCATTCCCAATCTCTCCAGCAAGTCACACCTGTGGTTGTGGCTGGGCACGGCGACCGTCGCCGCGTATCTGATTTACCTGCTCAGCCCCATCCTTGCGCCGTTCCTGTGCGCGATCATGCTGGCCTACATACTTAACCCGCTGGTCGCGCGCATGTCACGCAAGCTGCCGCGCACGCTGGCGGTGTGCATCGCCATGTTGCTGATCGCGGGATTGATTCTCGTGATACTGCTGGTGCTGCTGCCGCTGATTACGCGGCAGGTGAAATCCATCATCACGCAGGCGCCGCAATATTTTGACTGGCTGCGCATGCACTTAGCACCGCTGGTGCAGCAATACTTCGGCGTGGACATCGACACCGCAATGGTGAAGGATTGGCTGACTTCGCACACCAAGGAGATACAGGGCGTTGCACTGAGTCTGCTGCCCACGCTGCGCAGCGGCGGCCTCGCGCTGCTGGAACTGGCCGCCAATCTGGTGCTGGTGCCGGTGGTGTTGTTTTACTTCATGCGTGACTGGGACGGCATGATCGCGCGCGTCACCGAGTTGATTCCGCGCCATTGGCACGACACCGTGTCGGGAATGGTGAGGGAGATCGACGCCGTGCTCGGCGAGTTTCTGCGCGGGCAACTGCTGGTGATGCTGCTGATGGCGACGTTTTATTCGGTGGGGCTGTGGATCGCGGGGCTGAATTACGCGCTGTCGGTCGGGCTGATCGCGGGCTTTCTTACCTTCGTGCCTTATCTCGGCGTGATTATCGGCGTGCTGCTGGCCACCATGACGGGGCTGCTGCAATTTGCCGATCCGCTGCAACTGCTGTGGGTATGGCTGGTGTTCGTGATCGCCAACGTGCTGGAAGGCAACGTGTTCGTGCCGTGGCTGGTGGGCGACCGCATCGGCCTGCACCCGGTCGCGGTGATCTTCGCGCTGCTCGCCTTTGGGCAGTTGTTCGGCTTCACCGGTCTTTTGCTCGCGCTGCCGGCCAGCGCGGCGCTGCTGGTATGGCTGCGTTATGTGCGCGGCAAGTATCTGGCGAGCGGGATGTACAGCGGCGCGAAATGATTGCGGCGGATATCAAGATCAAAAACGTTTGCCACGGAGAACACCGCGTTCACAGCGCAAGTCCAGCGGTAACCGTAGCGTACGCCGTGCGCACGGCAAACGCAGTAGCCGTTGATTCCGTCGAGGCATGCCACGTGGTGTGGTTGTGCGCATGGCGCACGCTACGGGTGTCGCGGTTCTCCGTAACGGATTCAAGGTTAGCCTCTTGAAGCAACTCGCGCTGGACATCACGTCGCCGCCCGCGCCGTCATTCGATAACTTTGTCGTGGGTCGCAACGCGGAGGCGGCCGCCCACGTGCGCGCAGCCATCGCCGGCGGCGGCGAACGCTTTGTGTATTTGTGGGGTGAGCCGGGCAGCGGACGCACGCATCTGCTCAAGGCCGCGGCGGTGGACGCGCATGCAACGTATGTCGCGTGCGGCGCGAACAGCCGCTTTGGCGACGAAGCCCCGATGCTGATGGCCGATGATGTCGAACAACTCGGCGCCGACGCGCAAATCGCCTTGTTCAACCGCTACAACGCCCTGCGCGAGCAAGACGGCGGTTTGATTGCTAGCAGTAGCGTGCCGCCGGTGCAACTCAAACTGCGCGCCGATTTGCTGACGCGGCTGGGCTGGGGGCTGGTGGTGCAGGTGCATGCCCTGAGCGACGGCGAAAAAGCGCAGGCGCTGGCGCAGCATGCCAGGGCGCGTGGCTTTACGCTGTCGACCGACGTGATCGCCTATCTGCTCACCCACGCCCCGCGCGACATGGGCGCGCTGTTCGCCACGCTGGACGCGTTGGACCGGCATTCGCTGGAAACCAAGCGGGCGGTGACGGTGCCGCTGGTGCGGGAATGTTTTTCTTTAAAATAGTCGATAAAAAAAATATCTATGAACCTAACCCTGTTTGACCTCGACAACACCCTGCTCGCTGGCGACTCCGATTTTGAGTGGGCGCAGTTTCTGATTGAACAGGGCGTGCTCGACCGCGAGGTGTATGAGGCGCGCAATCAGGAATTCTACGATCAGTACAAGGCGGGTACGCTGGATATCCACGCGTTTCTGGATTTTCAGTTAAAGCCGCTGTCGCGCCATCCGCGTGCGGTGCTGGATCAGTGGCACGCTGACTATATGAAGAAAAAGATACATCCGATGATGCGGGATTCCGCGCGGGCGCTGGTGGCTCAACACGCGGGCGATGTGCGGGTGTTGATCACCGCGACGAACAGTTTTGTGACCGCGCCGATTGCGCGCTTGTTCGGCATTGAGCATTTGATCGCTACTGATCCGGAGCAGCGGGATGGGGAATTTACTGGCGGCGTTAGCGGGTTGCCTTGTTTTAAGGAGGGTAAGCCTAAACGCTTGATGGCTTGGTTGGCGGGGCGGGGGGAGACGCTGCGTTCATTCGACAAGAGTGTTTTCTATAGTGATTCGCATAACGATCTTCCGCTGATGGAGTTGGTGACGGATCCTGTCGCGGTGGATCCAGATGCTACTTTGCGGGCGCATGCGGTGGCGCGTGGGTGGCCGGTGATTTCTCTTGGGTGAAGGGTGAGCTTGTTGTTATCGGATGCACGGTGCTTCAAGTTCGCCGGGGGCAGCCCGGCGGATGGTTACTTTCTTTGCTCCGCCAAAGAAAGTAACCAAAGAAAGGCGGCCCCCGGTTCGCCGACC
>CAWUUY010000200.1:0-9039 GCA_963924885.1 uncultured Burkholderiales bacterium
GCGCTTTCGCCAGTGCCAGCCGCAACGCGGTCTCGCGCGGCGCTTCTCCGGGCAGCGCCGATTCATCGATATCGGGCACAGCCGTGCCGAACGGCGCCCGAAGCCGCTCCAGCAATTGCCGCCGGTAAACGGACGAAGAGGCGAGTATCAGTGGGCGAATGGTCATGAATGGCGGGGCTTTCGTAAGCTAAGTCTTTGCTTTTTATCGTATTTCTGTTTACGTGCTTTGACAAAAGTACAGGGAAATACTATCATTGTCGGTTTACGTCCGCAGCGATGGTTCACGTGCCTGAACAAGTGCATGTCATTGATAGCGTCAAAATCGCAAGTGCCGGGCAAACCCTGCGCGGTGCGCTGCCGGTAGCCGGATTTGAACGCTTGCGCGACACGGTATGTGATGCCGCGAACGCAGGAAACGTGGATTATGAAGTGGCTGGCGGCGCGGATGCGCGTGCGCGCCCGGTGTTGCGGCTGAAGGTGAGTGGCCGTTTGGAGTTGCAGTGCCAGCGTTGCCTGGGCGGATTTGAGCATGCGCTGGCGGTGGATACCACGGTGCGTCTGGTGCCGGAAGCGTCGTTGGAGGCAGAGCATAATGACGATCCCGACGAGCCGGAATGCATCGCGGCCAGCCGGGAACTGGATCTGGCGGCGCTGATCGAGGATGAGATTTTGCTGGCGTTGCCGATGTATCCGCGACATAACGTCGGCGATAGCGCTTGTCGCAGTGATGCGGAGAAGATGGGTAGTCAACAGGTTTCGGCGTTCAGCGTACTGGGTCAACTGGATACGCTGAAACACAAAGCATTTACATCGAAGGAGTAATACCATGGCAGTTCAGCAGAACAAAAAATCGCCGTCCAAGCGCGGCATGCACCGGGCGCATCACGCACTGACCGTCGCGCCGCTGGCACTGGAGCCGACCACCGGCGAAGTGCATCTGCGTCATCACATCAGCCCCAATGGTTTTTACCGGGGCAAGAAAGTCATCAAGACCAAGGGCGAGTAAATCGCTCGCGTTTGCAGCCACGCGGCCTTGACTGTGTGGCCTCTGCAACTTCGCGCGCGGTAAATTCAGATGCGTGTAACCGTAGCCGTTGACTGCATGGGGGGCGACCACGGGCCGTCCGTCACCGTGCCGGCGTCGCTGGCGCTGTTGCGCGAGGACCCCGAAACGGGCGTCATTCTCGCCGGCCTGTCGACCGATATCGACGCCGAACTCAAACACGACAAGACCGCCTTTGGCGACCGTCTGGTGGTGCGTCACGCCTCCGAAGTGGTGGGCATGGATGAGCCGCCGGCGCTGGCCATGCGCGGAAAAAAAGATTCCTCCATGCGGGTGGCGATTGATCTGGTGAAATCCGGCGAGGCGCAGGCCGCGGTCAGCGCCGGCAATACCGGAGCGCTGATGGCGATCTCGCGTTACGTGCTGAAAACGCTGCCGGGCATCGACCGGCCGGCGATTGCCTCGATCATGCCGTCGCAAAGCGGGCGCGTGTATGTGCTGGATCTGGGCGCCAATGTTGATTGTACCGCCGAGCATTTGCTGCAATTCGGCATCATGGGTTCCGAGTTGGTGGCTTGTGTGGAACACAAAACGAGTCCGACAGTGGGGCTGCTCAACATCGGCGAGGAAGACATCAAGGGCAACGAGGTGGTCAAGCAGGCCGCCGAGTTGTTGCGCGCCAGCGGCCTGAATTTCTACGGCAACGTTGAAGGCAACGATATCTTCAAGGGCACCACCGACGTGGTGGTGTGCGATGGGTTTGTCGGCAACGTGGCGCTCAAGTCGGCGGAAGGACTCGCGCACCTGATCCGCACCATCATGCGTGAGGAATTCGAGCGCAATATTTTCACCAAACTGGCGGGGCTGATGGCGATGCCGGTGCTCAACGCCTTCAAGCGCCGCGTCGATCATCGTGGTTACAACGGCGCGAGCCTGCTGGGTTTGCGCGGCATAGTGCTAAAAAGCCACGGTTCCGCCGATGCGTATTCGTTTGAGTGCGCGTTAAAACGCGGTGCCGAAGAGGTGCGCACCGGCATGCTGGCGCATATCACCGAACGCATGTCGCATATCCACAGCAACAGCAACAGCAACAGCAACAGCGTCAACGGAAAAGCGGCGTGAGTATCTATTCCCGCATTGCCGGCACCGGCAGTTATCTGCCGGCGAAAGTGCTGACCAACAAGGATCTCGAAGCGCGGGTCGAGACCAACGACGAATGGATTTTCAGCCGCACCGGCATCCGCCAGCGCCACGTCGCGGCGGACACCGAATTCGCCAGCGATCTGGCGCTGATGGCGAGCCGTCGTGCGCTGGAGGCGGCGGGCGTCGCGCCCATTGAATTGAGTATGATTATCGTCGCCACCACCACACCGGACATGGTATTTCCCAGCACCGCTTGTATCCTGCAGGCCAAGCTCGGCGCCAAAAACTGTCCGGCGTTCGACGTGCAGGCGGTATGCAGCGGCTTTGTCTATGCGCTGGCGACGGCCGATCAGTTCATGCGTTCCGGGCAGTATCAAAACATACTGGTGGTGGGTGCGGAGGTGTATTCGCGCATCCTTGATTGGGAAGACCGCACCACCTGCGTGTTGTTCGGCGATGGCGCGGGCGCCGTGGTGCTGCAACGCAGTGAGTCGCCGGGCATTTTATCGTCGCATTTGCACGCCGACGGCAGCCACGCGCACATCCTATCGGTGCCGGGCAGCGTCAGCGGCGGCAAGGTCAGCGGACGTCCGCTACTGCAAATGGAAGGCAACGCGGTGTTCAAGTTCGCGGTGCGCGTGCTGGGCGAAGTGGCTGAAGAGGCGCTGGCCCATAACCACATGGAAAAATCCGGCATCGACTGGCTGATACCGCATCAGGCAAATATCCGTATCATTCAGGCCACGGCGAAAAAACTCGGGCTGCCGATGGAAAAAGTAATCACCACGGTGGACAAGCACGCTAATACCTCGGCGGCGTCCGTGCCACTGGCGCTGGATGTCGCGGTGCGCGATGGCCGCATCCGCGCGGGACAGTTGGTGCTGCTGGAGGGCGTAGGTGGCGGGTTTACGTGGGGCGCGGTTCTGGTAATAATGTAACTATTTGTTTTTATTGAATATTTTAAAATGACACTGGCGCTGGTTTTTCCCGGACAAGGTTCTCAGGCGGTCGGCATGATGCAGCCGTTCGCGGATTCACAGGTTGTTAGGGACACGTTTGCCGAAGCTGCGGACGCGCTGCATCAAGACTTGTGGCAACTGGTGGCCCAAGGCCCGGTGGAATCCTTAAGCGCAACCGTGAATACCCAGCCAGTGATGCTCACGGCGGGCGTCGCGGCGTATCGCGCGTGGCGTGCAGCGGGCGGCCCGGCCCCGTCGATGGTGGCCGGTCACAGTCTCGGTGAATATTCCGCGCTGGTAGCCGCGGGCGTGATCGCGTTCAAGGATGCGCTGCCGCTGGTGCGGTTTCGCGCGCAGGCCATGCAGGAAGCGGTGCCCATCGGCACCGGCGCAATGGCCGCGATCCTCGGCTTGGATGACGACGCCGTGCGCGCCGCCTGCGCCGAGGCCAGCCAGGGTGAAATCGTCGAAGCGGTGAATTTCAATGCGCCCAGCCAGGTGGTGATCGCGGGCAGTAAGGCGGCGGTGGAGCGCGGCGCGGCGGCGTGCAAGGCGCGGGGCGCCAAACGCGCGCTGATGCTGCCGGTGAGCGCACCGTTTCATTCGTCGCTGCTCCAGCCCGCCGCCGAGCGGCTGGCCGACTATATGAAAAACGTCACCTTCAATGCGCCCTCGATACCGGTGGTGAATAACGTCAATGTCGCCGTGATGAACGATCCCGCCGCGATCAAGGCGGCACTGGCGCGGCAAGCCTGCAGCCCGGTGCGCTGGGTGGAAGTCATCAAATATCTCGCGGGCGCAGGCGTCACGCACGTTGGGGAATGCGGCCCCGGCAAGGTGCTGGCGGGCCTGACCGGACGTATCGATAAATCGCTGCAAGGTTTTGCCATCGTCGATCCGGCGACGCTGGCGCAGGCCATGGAGGCGTCGAAATGACCGCGCTGGCGGGAAAAGTCGCGCTGGTCACCGGCGCATCGCGCGGCATCGGGCGCGCCATCGCGATTGAACTCGGCAAGGCAGGCGCCGTGGTCGCAGGCACGGCCACCTCGCAGGCCGGGGCGGACGCGATTACACAGGCGCTCGCCGAGACGGGTTTACAGGGCGCGGGCATCGTGCTGGACGTCAATGACGCAGCGCAAGTGGATGCCTCCTTGGCGGATATCGCAAAACGGTTTGGCGACATCGCCATCCTCGTCAACAACGCCGGCGTCACGCGCGATAATTTGCTGCTGCGCATGAAGGATGACGAGTGGGATGACATCCTGAACACGAATCTGAAATCGGTTTACCGGCTCTCCAAAGCGGTGCTGCGCGGCATGATGAAGGCGCGCGCCGGACGCATTATCAACATCGGCTCGGTGGTGGGCGCCACCGGCAACGCCGGTCAGGCCAATTACGCGGCGGCCAAGGCCGGGATGATCGGCTTTTCCAAGTCGCTGGCGCGCGAGATCGGCAGCCGTAACATTACGGTTAACTGCGTGGCGCCGGGCTTTATCGACACCGACATGACCCGTTCGCTGTCCGACGAGCAGCGTAAGGCGCTGACCGGGCAGATTCCGCTGGGGCGGCTGGGCGAGGCGGCAGATGTCGCCGCCGCCGTGGTGTTTCTGGCATCCCCGGGCGCGGGCTATATCACCGGCGCGACCTTGCATGTGAATGGTGGCATGCACATGGATTGATTATAAGTATCTGTTTTAATTGTATTTTTTTGTAATTCTTGTCATTAAAATAGTGGTAAAATGCGCGCCTTGGTTGCGGTGTCCGGCAGGGTGTCGGATGGTTCAGCCAGATAATTAATAGAATCGATAAGGGGATAAAGCAATGGAAAACGTCGAGCAACGCGTCAAAAAGATTGTTGCCGAACAACTGGGCGTCAATGAAGCCGACGTCAAGCACGAGTCGTCGTTCGTCAATGATCTGGGTGCTGATTCGCTCGATACCGTTGAACTGGTGATGGCCCTGGAAGAGGAATTCGAGACCGAAATCCCGGACGAAGCCGCCGAAAAAATCACTACCGTGCAACAGGCTATCGACTACGTGACGTCGCATTCCAAGGCCTGATTACCTACTGAAAGCGCACGACATTCCGGCGGCGCGCCGAGAGGGCCGCTGCTGCTCATATACCCTAGCCAGCACGCCAGCCGGCGGCTCGCCTTACCTGAAAATTCATGCCTCGTACTTCTACGCGCAGAGTTGTGGTCACTGGGCTGGGCATCGTCTCTCCCGTCGGCATCGGCATTCCGGAGGCGTGGGGCAATATCACCGCCGGCAGGTCGGGCATAGCCCGTATTACGCATTTTGATCCCGCGATATACGCCTCTCACATCGCGGGCGAAGTCAAAAATTTCGAGGTATCGAAGTGGCTGAACGCCAAGGAAGCGCGGCGCTTTGACGCCTTCGTCCACTACGGGTTGGTGGCGGGCATCGAGGCGATGAAGGACGCCGGGCTGGATCTGGAGCGTGAAAACCGCGAAATGATCGGCGTATGCATCGGTTCGGGCATCGGCGGCTTGCCGCTGATCGAAGACACGCACAACGCCATGCTTGCCGGCGGGCCGCGCAAGATCACGCCGTTTTTCGTGCCGGGTTCCATCATTAACATGATTTCCGGGCAGTTCTCCATCATGCATGGATTGCAGGGGCCGAATCTCGCGGTGGTCACCGCCTGTACCACCGCCAATCACAGCATCGGCGAAGCCGGGCGGCTGATTGAATACGGCGATGCCGACGTGATGATCGCCGGGGGTGCCGAGGCGTGTATTTCCCCCTTGGGCGTTGGTGGATTTTGCGCCGCGCGCGCCTTGTCGGGCCGTAACGACAATCCGGCGGGCGCGAGCCGCCCGTGGGACAAGGATCGCGACGGCTTTGTCATCGGCGAAGGCGCCGGCGTGCTGGTGCTGGAGGAATACGAACACGCCAAGGCGCGTGGCGCGCGCATCTATTGCGAACTAGCGGGTTACGGCATGAGCGCGGACGCGCATCACATCACCGCGCCCAGCGAAGACGGCGCCGGGGCAATGCGCTGCATGCTGAACACGCTGCGCAACGCCAACCTGAATCTCGATCAGGTCGATTACATCAACGCCCATGGCACCTCCACGCCACTGGGCGACGTAGCGGAAACCGGCGCGGTCAAGCGCTGCTTCGGCGATAACGCAAAAACAGTTGCCATCAGCTCCACCAAATCCATGACCGGGCATCTGCTGGGCGCGGCGGGCGGTATCGAGGCGGTGTTCTCGGTGCTGGCGATCCGCGATCAGGTGGCGCCGCCGACCATCAATTTGCATAACCCCGATCCCTTGTGCGATCTGGATTACGTGCCGAACACCGCGCGCCAGATGAAAATCGATGTGGCGTTGTCGAACTCATTCGGTTTCGGCGGCACCAACGGCAGTCTCGTTTTCCGCAAGCTCTGAACATCACACATCGCACGTTCCCGCCACGGCCATGATGTTAGTCAACGGCGAGCCGGCGGCATCCCTTCCGGCAACTGATCGCGGCCTCGCGTACGGCGACGGCGTGTTTCGCACCTTGCGCGCGGCAGGCGGACGTCCGCTGCATTGGGCGCAGCACTACGCGACACTGAGTCACGATTGCGCCGTGTTGACGCTGCCGTGTCCGCCGGAGGACGTGCTGCTATCCGACGTGCGCCAGACGGCCGCTGGCCATGCGCACGCCTCGGTCAAAATCGTGGTGACGCGCGGCAGCGGCCCCCGAGGTTATGCGCCGCCACAACCGTGCGCGCCGACGCGCATTGTGATGGCGGAAGCGCGCGTGCCGATGCCGCCCCGCGATGCGGGCGTCAACCTTCATGTGTGCCGTCTGCGGCTGGCGCATCAACCAGCGCTGGCCGGCATCAAGCATCTGAACCGGCTGGAGAATGTGCTGGCGCGCGCGGAGTGGAGCGATCCCAAAATCGCCGAGGGATTGCTGCTGGATCAACAGGGCTACGCCATCGGCGGAACCATGAGCAATCTGTTCATCGTCGAGCACGGCGTGCTGATCACGCCCGATCTGTCGCGTTGCGGCGTGGCTGGTGTCACGCGCGGGCGGGTCATCGATCTTGCAAAGCATGCGAACATCGCTTGCCGCATCGAATCTCTGCCGCTGCAACGCGTCGTTGGCGCTGACGAGGTATTTCTGGTGAATAGTCTGATCGGACTATGGCCGGTGGCGCGGTTGATGGATCGTGCCTGGACGCCGGGTGCGTTGACACTGCAATTGGCGCAAGCGCTGGAAGCGGATGATGCTGCGAAAACTTAAATGGTTGCTTATCCTGCTGGTGTTCGTGGCGGCCACGCTCACCGGCGGTTATTACTATTATGAAAAAAAAATGCTGACGTTTGCGCCGTCGCCGGTGGTATTTGATCTGAAATCCGGCAGTAGTCTGCGCACGGTATCGCGCGAGTTGTCAGTGGCGGGTGTGATCGGCGAGCCGCTGCTGTTTGAAATCATTGGCCGTTTGCGCGGCAACGCGCCGCATATCAAGGCCGGCAATTACGAGTTTGAGTCGCCCACCACGCCGCTCCAGGTACTGCAAAAAATTACGCGCGGCGATGCCACGCAGGTGGCGGTGCGTTTCATCGACGGCTGGACGTTCAAACAAATGCGCGCGGCGCTCGACGCGCACGAAGCGATCAAGCACGAGACGCAGGGCATGAGCAACGAAGCCCTGGCGCTCAAACTCGGCCTACCCGACGCGCTGCCGGAGGGCTGGTTTTTCCCGGAGTCTTATCACTTCAGTCGCGGCGCCACTGACCTTTCCATCCTGCGGCGCGCGTACCGGCTGATGCAGACGCATCTGAACGCGCAATGGGCGAAGCGCGCGGCCGATCTGCCGCTGGCCACGCCGTACGAGGCGCTGATACTCGCCTCCATCGTGGAAAAGGAAACCGGCAAGGCGGCCGATCGCGCCATGGCGGCCTCGGTGTTCGTCAACCGGCTACGCATCAACATGCGCCTGCAAACCGATCCCACGGTGATTTACGGCATGGGCGAGTCGTTCGACGGCAATCTGCGGCGGCGCGATTTGCAGGCCGATACGCCGTGGAACACCTACACGCGCGGCGGCTTGCCGCCGACGCCCATCGCCATGCCTGGGCTGGCGGCGATACAAGCGGCGCTGAATCCGGCTACCAGTAAAATGCTGTATTTTGTGGCTCGCGGCGACGGCAGCTCACAGTTTTCGCGTACGCTGGATGAACACAACAACGCGGTGAACAAGTACATACGCGGTGCTAAAAAATGAAGCGCGGTAAATTCATCACACTGGAAGGCATGGATGGCGCGGGCAAGAGCACGCATCTCGCATGGCTGCCGGCGTTTCTGGAAGCGCGCGGCGTGCGCGTGCGCCTGACGCGCGAGCCGGGTGGCACGCCGATGGGCGAGAAGCTGCGCGAACTGATGCTGGATAAAAATCAGCAGTTGCATGCCGATACTGAGGCGCTGCTGATGTTTGCCTCGCGGCGCGAGCATCTGGACAAGGTGATACTCCCGGCGCTGAACAGTGGCGAGTGGGTGCTGTGCGACCGTTTTACGGACGCCACCTTTGCCTATCAGTCCGGCGGCAGCGGGCTGGCGTGGGAGCGCATTGCGGTGCTGGAAAACTGGACGCAGGGTGGCTTGCAACCCGACCTGACGCTGTATTTTGACGTGCCCGCCGAGGTCGGCAAGGCGCGCACGAGTGTTGCGCGCGCGCCGGATCGTTTTGAGCAGGAAGGGAAAACGTTTTTTGAGCGCGTGCGCGAGGCCTATCTGCATCGCGTGCGCGAAAATCCTGCCAGAATGCACCTCATCGACGGCACGGCGGCGCTCGACGAGGTAAAAAAGGCCGTTACGCATAAAATCATAAGTATATGTTTTAAATGAATTATTTTTCATGGCATCAGGCGGATTATCAGCAGCTTGCGCGGCGCGCGGGGAACTTGCCGCATG
>CAWUUY010000201.1:0-20481 GCA_963924885.1 uncultured Burkholderiales bacterium
GGATTGAGGATTGAGGATTGAGTGGACGGCAGTGAGGTTACTCAATCGGCAATCCTCAATCCTGCTTTATGCTTTTTCTTTCCCATCCGGTATAAACACATAACCGAAGCCCCACACGGTCTGGATGAACGCGGGTTTGGCGGGATCGGGTTCAATGAGTTTTCGCACACGCGACACCTGCACGTCGATGCTGCGGTCGAAGGCGCCGAATTCGCGTCCCCGAGCCATTTCCATCAGCTTGTCTCGCGACAACGACGTGCGCGGGTGTTGCACCAGCACTTTCAGCAAAGCGAACTCGCCGCTGGTGACGGTGACTTCTTCGCCGTTTCTGGTTAACGAGCGCGTGCCCAGATTCAACTTGAATTGTCCGAACACCGCGATCTCCGTGTCGCTGGTGGGTGCGCCGGGCGGCCCGGCGACGGGTCTGCGCCGTAACACGGCTTGGATGCGGGCTACCAGTTCGCGCGGATTAAACGGCTTGGGCAAGTAGTCGTCCGCGCCGACTTCGAGACCGACGATGCGATCCACTTCGTCGCCCTTGGCGGTGAGCATGATGATGGGAATATTTTCGCTTGCGCCGCGCAGGCGCCGGCATATGGCGAGACCGTCTTCGCCTGGCATCATCAAGTCGAGTATCAGCAGATCGTAGCGTTCACGCGCGAGGTAGCGATCCATGTCCGCCGAATTGGCGACGGCGCGTACCGCAAAGCCCTGTTCGGCGAGGTATTTGTTGAGCAGATCGCGCAAGCGCACGTCGTCGTCAACGACCATGATGCGGGTTTTGGTTTCAGTCATGGCGCAATCCTAGCAATTTTGCGTGGTTTAAGGCTAGTTTCGTGGCGGGCAGTTCAGGGAAAATCTACAGTAACAAATTGTTACAAATAAGGAAAATACCCTTGTCCCGCGTGTGCTTAAACGCGCTACGATAGCTGCACGGATGGGCGCGGCACCGGGTTACAGTTGCTTACAAAAATCGGGCTGCGGGCAACAGTCTGCTTACACCTTGGTGCGACGATAGGTCAACGGTGCTGATCGGATCGCGTTTTTGTCTGTAAGGGAACGCGAATCCTGATTCACTGAAAATGGTTCAACGTTTTGCCGGAAAGGATGTTTACGCTATGCGCACGATTAAAATCCTGTTGGGTGTTTTGCTGTTGAGCGGCGGGTTGTCGCTACAGCCGGTCTCGGTTGCATGGGCCGGCATGTTCGATGGCGCGGTGTTCAGCGTGCAGGACCAGGGTTTTGGCGGGCACAAGGGCGGGGGCGGGCAAGACAAGCGCCAGATTCGTGACAATCGATCCTCTCAGTTGGGGCCGCCCGATAAAGGGCGGGTGCGGGGGCAATTGACGGAAGACGAACGCCGCCAGTTGCATCGCGATCTCGACAAGGCTAACCGCGAAATTTATAGCGGTCGCGGTCGTTGATCAATTCATCAGGAGGACTGTCATGAAGCAAGCATGGTTGGTTTTACTAGCGGCTGCTTTGATTCCGTTGGGTGCGATGGCGGCAGAGGGTTCGCACGGCGGCAAGGGTGCAAGCTTGACGGCGGAACAGCGCCAGGCGCGCATGGAAGCGTGCAAGGCGAATCCGGAAAAATGTCACGCGGAACGCCGTGCGCAGTTCGAAAAGCGCTGCGCCGCGAACCCCGAACGCTGCAAGGAAATGAAAGAGAAGTTCGTCAAGCGCATGGAGCAGTGCAAGGCCAGTCCGGAGAAGTGCCAAGCCGGGCGCCAGGCGAAATTCGATGAAGGCTTCAAGAAGGCGGATGCCGATGGCAACGGCTTCATCAGCCGCGCGGAGGCGGAGAAAGGCATGCCGCGTATGGCGCGTCACTTCGAGCGTATCGACGCCAACAAGGACGGGCAGGTGACCCGTAAAGAGGCTGCCGCAGCGCGCAAGCCGCACTACGAGCAACGCAAGCGCGCCAAGCCCGATCCCAGCAAGATTTAACAGGCGTCTGCCATGCGACGGCTGATCACAGCGCTGATGGGATTGTTAGTGGGCGGGGTGGCTTCAGCAGCAACCGCGGCGACCCCGCTGGGTTTTGATGATGCGCGTCATTTGCTGGTGCGCACCAGTTTCGCCGCCCCCCCTGCGGATATCGACAGTTTCTCGCGGCTGACGCGCGAACAGGCCGTTGATCGCCTGCTGGCGTGGAGCGACAAGCCGCGCATCACGCCGCCGCCCGCGTGGGTGCGCGAGCCGGTAGTGCCGGGCTCGGTAGTGCGCGCGATGAGCGTCGAGGAGCGGCGGCAATTCCAGAATACCAATGTGCGGCGCGGCATCGATCTGCGCGGCTGGTGGTTGCAGGAGATGGTGACCACGCCCAGTCCGCTCACCGAGAAAATGGCGTTGTTCTGGCATAACCATTTTGTATCGAGCCTGCAAAAAGTGCGTCAGCCGCAGTATTTGTACCGGCAGAACCTCTTGCTGCGTGAGCATGCGTTGGGCAATTTTGGCGCGATTTTGCACGCCATCGCGCGTGATCCGGCAATGGTGATTTATCTCGACAATGCCTCGAACCGCAAGGGGCAGCCCAACGAGAATTTCGCGCGCGAGGTGATGGAGTTGTTCACGCTGGGCGAGGGCCATTACAGCGAGCGCGACATCAAGGACGTAGCGCGCGCCTTTACCGGCTGGAGCATTGATGCGGAAAAGGGCGAGTTTCTGTTTCGGGCTGGCGCGCACGATGATGGTGTAAAAACGGTGCTCGGCCGCAGCGGCAATCTCGATGGCGATGGCGTGCTGGATATCCTGCTGGCGCAGCCGCGCACGGCCGAATTTATCGTGCGCAAGCTGTGGCGCGAATTCGTGTCGCCGGAGGTAACCGCCGCCGATGACGCCGACGTGCGGCGCCTCGCGGGTGTGTTCCGTGACAGCCGCTACGATATCCGCGCCACGCTGCGGGCATTGCTGATTTCGGACGCATTTTATGCCCCGCGACATCGCGCGACGCTGGTGAAATCACCGGTGGACCTGGTGGTGGGCACGCTGCGCCAGTTTCAGTTCACGACGGGTGATGTCGCGCCCTTCGCGTTGACGGTGGCGCAACTCGGGCAGAACCTGTTTTCGCCGCCCAATGTCAAAGGCTGGCCCGGCGGCGAGGCCTGGATCAACTCGACCACGTTGCTGGGGCGCAAGCAGTTTCTTGACCGCTTGTTCCGCGCGGATGAAATGCGGCCGGCCATGATGATGGCGGCCAACAATGTGCCTCCGGCGTCGGCCGGCCCGGCGGCTGACATGCGTCAGCGTCTGTTGCGCGCGATGGCCGAGGTGCAGTTCGACAGCGAGCGCTGGTGGCAGCAAGCGGGCGGCGATGCACAGAGCGTGCAGCGCGCGGTGCTGGCGATGGCGCCGCAGCATCCCTTGCCCGCTGGGAGCAGCGACATGGACGTGATCCGGTGTCTGACGCAAGACCCGGTGTACCAGTTGAAGTAATGCGCAAGGAGAGACCAAGATGAATCGCCGTGAATGGTTGAAAGCCGCAGCTGCGGGCAGCGTGCTGGCGTGGCTGCCGCGGCCCGGCTGGGCAGCGGTCGATTATCAAAAGCTGTTGATCCTGGTGGAACTCAAAGGCGGCAACGATGGTTTGAACACGGTGATTCCGTTTGCCGATGCGCAATACACGACGCTGCGCCCGCGCCTTGCCGTGGCGCGCGATCAGGTGCTGCAACTCGACGAACAAACGGGTTTCAATCCCGCTCTGGTGCCGTTGATGCCGTTGTGGAAGGCGGGCGAATTGGCGGTGGTGGAGGGCGTGGGTTATCCCTCGGCGAATCTGTCGCATTTTCGCTCGATTGAAATCTGGGATACCGCGTCGAAAAGTAACGAGTACCTGCAGGACGGCTGGCTCACCCGCGCCTTCGCGCAGGCGCCGGTGCCGCGCAGTTACGCCGCCGATGCGGTGGTGGTCGGCAGCGCGGAAATGGGGCCGTTTACCAGCGGTGGCGGCCCGCCGGCCACGCGCACCGTCGCACTGACCAATACCGAGCAGTTCTTGCAGCAGGCGAAACTCGCCGTGCCGGCGGGGCAGGCGCACAACGTGGCGCTCAATCACATCCTGCGCATGGAGCAGGACATTGTGCAGGCGGCGTCCGGGCTGAATACCCACCACGCTTTTCGCACGGTATTCCCGCAGACGGCGTTCGGCAACGCCATCCGCACCGCTGCCCAAGTGGCCGCCAGCCAGTCCGGCGTGGCGGCGCTGAAAGTGTCGCTGAATGGTTTCGATACGCATAGTGGCCAGCCGGCCACCCACACCCGGCTGCTCAGGGAACTGGCCGAGGGCTTGGTGGCGTTAAAGGGCGCTTTGGGCGAAATTGGCCGCTGGAACGATAGCCTGATCGCGACGTATGCCGAATTTGGCCGGCGGCCCCGCGAAAACATGAGTACCGGCACGGATCACGGCACTGCCAGCGCCCATTTTGTTCTGGGCGGCCGGGTTAAAGGCGGCTTGTATGGGCAGCGTCCGGCGTTTGACCGGCTGGACGGCAACGGAAATCTGCCGTTTGCCGTAGACTTCCGCGACATTTATGCGACAGTGCTTGAGCGCTGGTGGGGCACCAACGCCACTGCCGTGCTGCGCGGGCGCTATACGCCGCTGGATATCGTAAAAGCATAAAGTATAATAAAAACAATTACTTAACTATTTACATTCGCCTGGTGCTCAAGGCGTGCGCGGCCCCATGGCGCAGCTTGCTTGTGTGGCAATGGCAGTCCATTAACTGGCGGGTATCAACAACTTGCTCGCATTACCTCTCGTGGAACGTTAGAATATCGCTTCCGCACAAATCGCTCATTTTTTGGCGGAATCCGAGATTTATTATAAAAATCAGGGACGAGAGACGGCACTATGTTAGCTACCCGGATACGCCAAAAAGACGGTCTTTTCTATTTCGCGAGCTACCCGGCAAAAGCCGTGTTGGAGAAAGCGCGCTTTATCAGCCGCTTTTACGGCGAAGGTGAGGAAATCGCCGCACAGTCCGTGCCGCAAAACGACGAAATTGCGCAATTCATCGCCCGCGTTGAACGTAATGACGAGGCTTTTCAGCGCTCGTTATCGCGAGCCAAGGTGAAATCGCTGCGTAATTTTTATGAAATGGCGCAAAGTCAGCCGCCGATTCCCGGTACGGTGCTGCTTTTTACTTCGGAAACGCTCAAATTTACCGCGCTCTCCGGACAGGAAAGCGTCGGCAACATGCAGGAGCCGGATTCCAAGTATTTGATCATCGACGGCCAGCACCGGCTCGCGGCGCTGCGTTTTTATCTGAAAGAGCATCCGTCCGAAGCTGCGGCAATTAACGTGCCGTGCATTATTTTTGATGGCCGCAGCGAAGATTTCGCTGCGGAAATGTTCGTGATTATCAATTCAACCACCACGCGCATCAGCAAGAGCCACCTGATTGATCTGTACGAGCGCGTGTCCTGGGCCGATCCCGACAAGCGTTTTGCCGCGAGGCTGGTTGAAGACCTGTATCGCGAGGGTGATAGCCCGCTGCGTTATCGCATCAACCGCTTGGGTGGCCGCAGCCAACTCGATAAATGGATATTGCAGGCGGAGCTATTCAACGAACTGCATCGCTGGATCAGCACGGACTGGAAAAAAATCCGTTTGGTAACAAATAGTTACCGCGAGGGCGAGCGCTATTATGAAGTGATCCGCGATTTTTTCAAGGCCGCCGAAAAGGTGTGGGGCGATTCCTGGGATCACGATGGCTACATGGTCACCAAGCCAGTCACGATCAAGGCGATGATCCGCGTGTGCGCTGATCTGGCGCGTGTCGATGCCGATCCAGTGGATGGCCGCGCCAAGCGCTGGGAAGCCAAACTGCAACCGTGGAAGGAACAGATGCGCTCGTTCCGCTCGGAGGGTTTTTACGAGCGATTCCCGGCGAAAGGGCAGATCGAGCGCGTCACGCGCATCCACCGCGATCTGGCGCGCTGGGCCGGCATCGAGGTGCGCGAGAGCAAGGTTGCCGCGAACTGATTAGCGGAGCCTGGATAAAGAGCGCGCGAGATTCTCGCGCGCTTTTTTTTTCGAGCAGGGTTTGGAACCGCTCGGTGGAATAGAGGGTGGGCCGCGCAAGAAACTCTTCCAGCACCTCGCGGCGTTTGGGACGAAACACGAAATCCGGCACCCAACGGTATTCGGCGCGCACCTGGACCTCGTATTCGTCAAAGCGCGCGGCGTCCGCGCCGAGTATCGATAGATCGATATCCACCAGCACCTGTTCATCCACCGTCTCGGGCAGCGCGTCGTGGCAGGTGGTCATGATCAGCGCTCGCACGCGTGTTTGTGCGTCAACGGCAACGCCTGATTCACGCATTACACGCACGGCCCAGTCAGCGCTGTTTTTTCATTGTCCTTGGCGCGCGGTTAGTAGATAGCGTCGTGAAATCACAGCGCTAGCTCGACTTCCGGCGCGTGCTCGCGCGTTCGACGTGCGCGAGACACTCGTTAATGTGTTGCGCGGTGTGTTAGTGGCGATGCGGCTCGGCGTAACGCGCAGTGAGTGTGGCAAACTCGGCTGCCGGCGCCACGACGGCGAGTCCGTCCCACAGCGACTGCCATCGTCCCGACGTAAGCATTTGTTTTTATTGCGTAATTTTTGCGGCAGTGAGCATGATTTCCACCAGCACATTCGCGCCTAGGCGCGCTTCCACCGTGGCGCGCGCGGGCGGGCGTGTTTGATCGACCCACGCCATCCAGGCTTCGTCCATCTCGGGTTTTAATGCCATGTCGGTGACGTACACCGTTGCGGCGAGGATGTGAGATTTACTGCTGCCGCCTTTGGCGAGCAGCGCGTCGATCTGTCGCAGCACGTCGGCGGTCTGCGCCTTCATGCGGGCGTTCAGATTGTCGGCTACTTGTCCGGAGGTATAAATGACGCCGTTGTGCTCCGTCGCATCCGACAGCTTTTTCATCGGTGTGTGGTAGATGATGTCGCTCATGGTAACACCCAATGTTACTTGGCCGCAGTCACCATGATTTCCACGCGCGTTTCAGCCGAGCCGAGCTTGGCTTCCACGCAGGCGCGCACCGGTTTGTTGTTCGGGTCTACCCACGCTGTCCAGGCGGCGTCCATCAACGGCTTTTCGTTCATGTCGGCCACCCATACGTTGGCGGAGAGGATTTTGGATTTGTCGCTGCCGCACTCAGCCAAAAGGCCGTCGATTTTTCTCAGAATCTCTTCAGTCTGCACCTTGGCGTTGCCCGATTTATTGTCGGCGGTGGTGCCGGCGATAAAAACGAGATTACCGTATTCGACAGCGCGGCAGAGCGTGGGGCCGGGATGGTGGCGTTTGATGGTGGTCATGGTGATGTCTCCAGGGGGCAAGTTGAAAAACGTATCCGGACGCTTGACGTGTGCGGAGGGTGAAGCTAACAAGTGAGGGTGCCATACGTCAAACTATGCTGCGAGTATTGACAGGCTTTGAACAGAACGATATTCTATTTAATAGAATATCGTTCTGTCTAATAGAACGACATGGTAATCCAATCTGGTAGAGCGGTCAACGCAATCACAATTATTCATGTCTGACGGTGTAGCAGCGGTGGATCGCGCGCTGGCGATTCTGGATGCGTTCGGCGAGCAAGACCGGTCGCTGACGCTCGCCCAGCTTGCCAGCCGCACCGGCTATTACAAAAGCACCTTATTACGCCTGGCTGTTTCTCTTGAAAAGCGCGGTTACCTGACCCGGCTTTCGGATCGCAGTTGGCGCTTGGGGGCCGCAGCGTCGCGCCTGGGCGCCATGTATCAAGCGGGATTTAATCTCGGCGATATTGTCCAGCCTGTGTTGCAGCAGGTGATGCGCGAGACCAGCGAAACGGTGGCGTTTCATGTGCGCGTAGGCGAAATACGCATCAGCCTTTACCGGGTAGAGTCGGCGCAACGCATACGTGATCACGTGCGGCAAGGTGAGCATTTGCCGCTGGATCGTGGCGCCGGTGGCAAAGTGTTATTGGCGTTTTCCGGGCAGAAGGGCGCTGAATTTGAGCGCATACGCAAGGCCATGGTGTTCGTATCGTTGGGTGACCGGATCGCTGATTTGGGCGGTGTTTCCGCGCCCGTGTTTGGCGTGGGACAAGAGTTAATCGGCGCTTTGACCGTGAGCGTACCGTTGTCAAGGTTGGAAAAACGCGATGTGGCGCGTGTTGAACCTATCGTGCTCGCGCATGCTGCCGCGCTCACACGTGCGCTAGGCGGTAATGCAGCGGTGTTTCAGGGTGACGCGGGCATTTCGCGTTCAGCGTAACTTCATAGGAGAACGGATGATGCGTTTCGATTCTGCGGGTGGTTGGGTCATGGCGTTGTCAAGTGTGTGGGTGTGCGCCGGCGCGCAAGCGCAAACGGCGTATCCCGCCAAATCACTGACGATGGTGGTTCCTTTTTCGGCGGGCGGCAGCACCGATCTCATCACGCGTTTGCTGGCCCGCGAACTGACCAACCAGATGGGCCGGCAAGTGATTGTCGATAACCGTGTCGGCGGCGGCGGGGTCATCGGCTGGAGCAGTGTGGCGCGTGCGCCCGCCGACGGCTATACGCTGCTGGCGGCGGAACTATCATTTGCGATTGCGCCGGGCTTGCAGGCATCAATGCCGTTTGATGCGCGCAAGAGCTTTGCGCATGTTTCAACAGCCACCACAGTGCCGCATGCGCTGGTGATTACGCCATCGCTGCCGGTGAAAAACGTCAAGGAATTCATCGCGCTCGCCAAGGCGCGTCCGGGTGAACTCAACTACGGTTCGGGCGGCAGCGGCACCAACACGCATTTGGGCTCCGAACTGCTGAGAAACATCGCAGGCATCAACACCGTGCATATACCGTATAAAGGCGCGGGGGCGGTGTTGCAGGATTTGATGGCGGGGCAAGTGCAGGCGCTGATATCGGCCGTGCCCACGGTGTTGCCGTATGTGAATTCCGGCCGCTTGCGCGCATTGATGGTTACCGACGACAAACGCACGCCGGTGATGCCGCAGATTTCGTCGGTGAATGAGGTGGGCTTACCCGGCATGAAAATGCATTTCTGGGTAGGATATGCCGTGCCAACCGGCACACCGCAGGCTATCATTGAACGCTTGCATAAAGAGATCGTGACGGCGGTGAATTCATCCGATGCCAAAAAACGTTTTGCCGAGTTGGGGCTGGATGCCGTGGGAAACTCACCCGCGGAAGCCGCCAAGCTGGTGAATGACGAAATTGACCGCTGGTCGGCGGTGATTAAAGCAGCGGGCATCAAGCCGCAATAACCATGTTAAGTGTATTGGAAAGAACAAAATGATGAATGGCATTGATGTATTAATCAGCGAAGTGGGTCCTCGTGACGGCCTGCAAAATACCAAACAGTTTATGCCCACGCAGTACAAGAAAGCGTGGATAACCGCAGCGGCGGCGGCGGGGCTGCGCGAGGTCGAAGTGTGTTCGTTCGTGCCGCCCAAGCTGATCCCGCAGATGGTGGATGCGGTGGAGGTAGTGGCGCATGCCCTGACGATTCCGGGTTTGAATGTGGCCGCGCTGGCGCCTAACTTTCGCGGCGCGGTACGCGCGATGGAGGCGGGCGTGCATAAGCTAACGCTGACGATTTCGGTGTCGCGTGAACACAGTCTTTCCAATGTGCGGATGACGCCGGATGAGGCGATTGCCAGTGCGAAAAAAATCTGTGAGTTTCGTGACAGTTTGCCGAAGGATAAGCGGCTGATTATCGAGTCGGGTTTATCCACTGTGTTCGGCTGCACACTCGAAGGCGCGGTGAGCGAAGACGAAGTGGTGCGCATGGCGGTGGCCTCGGTGGAGGCGGGCTGCGACGAAGTGGGGCTGGCGGATACCACGGGCTATGCGAACCCCGAGCAAGTGCGGCGCGTGTTCAAAAAAGTGCGCGCGGCGATTGGCGACAAACTCTCCGGCGCGCATCTGCACAACTCGCGCGGGCTGGGATTGGCCAATGTGGTGGCGGCGCTTGATGTAGGTGTCACCACCTTTGACAGCTCGCTCGGCGGGCTGGGTGGTTGTCCGTTTGCGCCGGGCGCCACCGGCAACATCGTCACCGAAGACTTGGTGTTCATGCTCGAAGCGATGGGCCTGCGCACGGGCATCGACATCGACAAGCTGCTGGCAATACGCAAGATCGTTGCCGAGGGCATGCCCGGCGAGCCGCTGTATGGTTACGTGCCGGATGCCGGGCTGACCAAGGGTTTTGTGCCGGCCACGGCGCTCCGGTAAGTTCAATTTGGGGAGAGACAGACGATGAAACCGCAATTGAGCCACGTCGGCATTTACGTGACCGACATTGAGAAAATGATCGCCTTTTATCAGGAAGTGCTCGGTCTTGCCGTCACCGACCGCGGCATCAGCAGCAGCTCAAAACTGCCGATCACCTTTATGAGTTCCACGCCGGATCAGCACCATCAATTCGTGCTGGTGCAGGGCCGCGCCAAGGATGCGCCGAGCAGCATCAACCAATTGTCGTTCAAGGTCGGGGCATTGCAGGAAATCCGCGACGTGGCAGCCAAGGTCAAGGCGCGCGGGCTGACGATGCGCCAAACCAGTCACGGCAATGCGTGGTCGATTTATTTCCCCGACCCCGAGGGCAATTATTGCGAGGTCTACATGGACACGCCGTGGCACGTGGCGCAGCCGCACGGCGACCCGATGGATTTTTCCAAGTCGGACGCCGAGATTCATGCGTGGACAGAAAAAATTGTCCGCGCCGATCCCACCTTTACACTGAAAGAAACGCGCGAGACCGAACTCGCGCAACTGCTGGAGCAAAAATGAACCAGGCTTTGGCGCTGGAAGGTGTGCGCGTCGTCGAGTTTTGTCATGTGGTGATGGGCCCCACTTGCGGGCTGGTGCTGGCGGACATGGGCGCAGAAGTCATCAAGGTCGAACCGATTGATGGCGATCACACGCGCAAACTCACGGCGTCAGGCGCGGGATTTTTTCCGACCTATAACCGCAATAAAAAGAGTTTTGCCGTTGATCTGAAATCGCCGCAGGGGCACGAAGCGGTGATGAAATTGATCGCCAGCGCCGATGTGCTGATCGAAAACTTCCGTCCCGGCGCGATGGGCAAGCTGGGGTTTGGCTACGACGATTTGCACAAGCTGAATCCGGCGCTGATCTATTGTTCGCTCAAGGGGTTTTTGCCGGGGCCGTACGAACATCGCACCGGGCTGGATGAGGTGGTGCAGATGATGGGCGGGCTGGCGTATATGACCGGCGGGCGCTTCGGCCCGCTGCGCGCGGGCGCTTCGGTGAATGACGTGATGGGGGGCATGTTCGGCGCGATTGCGATACTTGGCGCGCTGCATCAACGCAAGGTGAGCAGTGAAGGCCAGTTCGTGCAGAGCGCGTTGTTTGAAAACAACGCGTTTTTGATGGGGCAGCACATGCTCGAAGGCTTTGCCACCGGCCAGCCGGTGAAACCGATGCCGGATCGTATTCGTGCGTGGGCGCTGTACGATAATTTCAAAACGCTGGATGGTGAACTCGTCTTTGTCGGCGTGGTGACCGACACGCAATGGAAAGTGTTTTGCGACGCGTTTGGCTTGCAGCATTTGCTGAGTGATCCCGCGTTGAAAACTAATCCGCAGCGCGTCGAAGCGCGGCCGCGTATTCTGCCCATCGTCACGGAGATTTTTGCTAAGATGAGCAAACAGGCGCTGATGGCGAAGTGTGATGAACTGGGGTTGCCGTTCGCACCCATCGCCAAGCCCGAAGATTTGTTCGACGATCCGCACTTGAATGCCAAGGGGGGCCTCGCGCCGGTGACCATGCCGCACAGCGGCATCAAGACCAAAGTGCCGGCGTTGCCGATGGAAATGAACGGTGCGCGTTTGGGTACGCGGCTGGATATTCCGAAGATTGGCGAGCACACGCGCGAGGTGTTGTCGTCGCTCGGTTATGACGCCGCATGCATCCGCAGCCTGGTGGATGGAAATTCAATTTATTGTTTATAAATAAATACTTACGTAAAAATGAAGCTCATCGACATCGCGCGTGTGATTCGCAGTAAGAACGCCGGGCCAACCACGCTCACCCTCGATTTATTGTTCAACGACGAAGCGGGCTACCAGCGCGCGTTGAATTCTCCGGCCTTGCAGCCGGCGGCGATAGCGCCGCTGTATGGCCTGCGCGCGGATCAGGTGCAACTGATTCCGTATCCGCCGGCGATGGCGATCAAGATTGCGATGGATCGCATCATCGTGGCGGGCAATCCCGGTGACCGCGATGTGTACGGCGCGCAGCAGCACACGCCATTGCTGGAAATCGATCTATGAACGCCATTGATAAACTGCGCGCCGAGGTTACGTCGGCGCAGGGGCTGGTGCCGCTGCGTGTGTTGTCGGCATCCGGGCAACTCGGTTACGGCGTGCCCGAAGCTGCGTTCAACGAGGGGCTAAAGCGCCAACCGCATTTCATCGGCTGCGATATGGGATCGATTGATCCTGGCCCGTATTATTTGGGTAGCGGCAACATCGCCACCAGCGACGCGCAAACGCGCGGCGATCTCACCACCGTGTTGCGCGGCGCGCGTTCGATCAACGTGCCGCTGATGATCGGCACTGCCGGCTGTGCGGGCGCGTCGCCGCATCTGGATACGGTGCTGGCGATGGTGCGCGACATTGCGCGCACGGAAGGTCTGCATTTCAAGCTGGCGTCGATACGCGCCGATATGCCGCGCGATGGCGTCAAGCGCGCGATACGCGCGGGCAAGGTCAAGCCGCTGGGCGCGATTGCTGATTTGACCGAAGCCGATGTCGATGCTTCAACGCAACTCGTCGGCCAGATGGGCATCGAGGCTTTTCAGCGCGCCTTGACCGCGGGTGCCGATGTGGTGATCGCCGGTCGCGCGTGCGACACAGCGGTATATGCGGCGATACCCGGCATGCTCGGCTACCCGCTCGGCCCGGCGATGCACATGGCGAAAATCGTCGAGTGCGCTTCGCTCTGCACCACGCCCGGCGGACGCGATGCGCTGCTCGGCACGCTGGAAGCGGAAGGCGACGGGAGCTTTATCGTCGACAGCATGAATCCGATCCGCAACGCCTCGCCGATGTCGGTGGCGGCGCACAGCCTGTACGAGCAAGGTGATCCGTATCGCGTGTATGAGCCCGAAGGCACGCTGCATGTGGATAGCGCGCGCTACAAGCAACTGGATGCGCATCGCTGCCGTATCTCCGGCGCGCGCTGGGAGTCGGCGACGCAGTTCACCGTCAAAATCGAGGGTGCGGCCAAAGTGGGCGAACGTGCGCTGATGCTGGCGGGCTGCGCCGACCCACGCGCGATTGCGGCGATGAAGGAGATTTTGCCTGCGGTCGAAAAAACCGTGCGAGAACTCACCGCCAAAACCGTGACGGAGCCGTTTCAGGTGTACCACCGGGTCTACGGCATCGACGGCGTATTCAATTGGCCGTTACCGCCTGCCACCATGCCGCGTGAAGTGTTCGTGATGGTGGAAATCATCGCGCAGACCGCCGAGGCAGCCAAGTCGGTGGCAACGGTATTCAAGCAGTTTTTATTGCACCACGGCTTTCCGGGACGTATATCCACCGGCGGCAATCTGGCGTTTCCGTTCACGCCGCCGGAGGTGGTAACCGGCCCGGCGTATCGCTTCAGCGCATATCACGTGATGGAGACGGATGACTTGCCGGTGTTGTTTCCGGTCAGTGTCGAAACGCTGTAGCGAATTAGTACTCGCCGGTCAGCGCGTAGTGGCAGATAAAATAAATACCCAAGGCCATCATCACATAGATCAGGTAATCGAAGTAGCGGTGGCGCGCACCGCGTATGTTACGAACTCGCCATGCGCGAAAAGCGAAAAATGCTGCAACAGTGACTGCAAGCGCGATCAGTGGGTAGTTCATATAGGCGTCGGAAAGTTTTCCGAATCCTTGTGATATCCACCCGCCATCGCGGAAGGCGCGATAGCTGACACCCGCAATGGCAACCAGCAACAGCACCACGGTCACTTGCGCCTCGATCACGACTAAAATTTGCTTCAAGCGATTTCCCCTGCGATTGCCACGATATGCTCGATATGCTTTCTGACCCTGTTACTGAATTGCAGCAGAGAATATTTCAGCGTCACATCCCGAAATTCGGGCGGAATCTGTGCCACTCAAATATTGTAACAGGGAACAGCCTTGTGGCGACTTGTGCGATTATCTTTTTATTACAACAGGTTACAAACTGCCTCGGTGACGATGGCGGTGGTGGCTTCGCCGCCAAGGTCCGGCGTCAACAGCTTTTGCGCGGTGACTTTTTCGACTGCAGCCATCAGGCGCAGCGACGCTTCTTTCTCACCCAAATGTTCCAGCATCATTGAGGCCGTCCAGAAAGTGGCAACCGGATTGGCGATGCCCTTGCCGGTGATATCAAACGCCGAGCCGTGGATCGGCTCGAACATTGATGGGAAGCGGCGCTCCGGGTTGAGGTTCGCGGTCGGCGCGATTCCCAGGCTGCCGGTCAGCGCGGCGGCGAGATCAGACAAAATATCGGCGTGCAGATTGGAAGCAACGATGGTATCCAGCGACCAGGGTTTCAATACCATATTGGTAGTGACGGCATCGACCAGGATGCGCTGGGTTTCCACCTCGGGATAATCCTTGGCGACCTCATAAAAGATTTCATCCCACATCACCATGCCATGACGCTGCGCGTTGGATTTGGTGACCAGCGTCAGGTGCTTGCGCGGGCGCTTGCGTGCGAGCTCAAACGCAAACTTGTGTATGCGTGCGACACCGGTGCGCGTGAAGATGGAAACCTCGGTCGCCACTTCTTCCGGCAGTCCGCGATGGGCGCGCCCGCCGCTGCCGGAATACTCGCCTTCCGTGTTTTCGCGGATCACCACCCAGTCGATGTTCTGGCCCTCGCGCAGCGGACTGGTGATGCCGGGCAACACACGCGCCGGGCGCACATTGGCGTATTGATCGAAGCCCTGGCAAATCGGCAGTCGCAGCCCCCACAACGACACGTGATCGGGCACGTCGGGTGCGCCCACTGCGCCGAAAAATATGGCGTCACACTTTTTCAGTTGGTCCAGGCCGCCGTCGGGGATGTAATAGCCGTGCTTTTTGTAGTAGTCACTGCTCCATGGAAAATGCTCAACATGAAGCTTGAAGCCGCGCTCGCGGCTCGCCAGCACCTCCAGCACTTGCAGGCCGGCGGCGATGACTTCCGCACCGATGCCATCGCCGGGAATGGCGGCTATTTTATACTCGCGCATGATTTGTTTTTCCAAAGGCCTGAAGACGGAATGGTAGCGGAATCCGGACGCCGGTGTGAGCAAATCGGCTAGAATCGCGCAAGGAACAAGGGCTCATTTTGAATATTCTTGCAGTGGAAACCTCCGGTGATTATTGTTCAGTTGCGCTGTGGCGCGACGGCAGTATTGATGAATGCGAAATGCCGGCGGAACAACGGCAATCGGGCATGCTGATCGACATGGTGCATGCGCTATTGCATACGTGCGGCAGCACGTTATCGCGGATGGACGGTATCGCCTACGGTGCCGGGCCTGGTTCGTTCACGGGATTGCGGGTGGCCTGCGGCGTGGTGCAGGGGTTGGCGCTGGGTGCAAACAAACCGGTAGCCGGCGTCGGCACCTTGATGGCGTTGGCGCAGTCTCAACTCGCAGGTGCTGCGCGCGTGGTGTGCTGCATCGACGCGCGCATGAACGAGGTCTATCACGCGGCCTTTGAGAAACAGTCAGATGGCTGGCGCGTCGTGCATGAACCGGGCGTGTACGCGCCGGGGGATGTGCCGCTACTGCCGGGCGACGATTGGCTTGCGTGCGGCAACGGCTTTGCGGTGTACGCAGAGCGGTTGTGTGCCCGATACGACGGGCAACTCACGGGTATCGATGACGCCGCGCGTCCGCGCGCGCGCGAGGTGGCGATGTTGGGCGCGCCGGTGTTTGCCGCGGGCGGCGGGCAGACCGCCGAACAGGCCGCGCCGCTTTATGTGCGCAACAAGGTCGCGCTCAAAACCAGCGAACGGAATTGACATGAGCGCGCAACTGGATACCACACCGCGATTGCGGCGCATGAGCGAAAGCGATCTCGATGCCGTGATGGCGATCGAGAACGTGATCTACACGCACCCGTGGTCGCGCGGCAATTTCACCGACTCGCTGACCGCGCAAAGCCATGGTTTTGTGCTGGAACAGCACGGGTTCATCGTCGGCTATGCGGTGTTGATGACGGCTGCGGGCGAGGCGCATTTGTTGAATCTGAGCATCGCCGCGGCTTGGCAGCGTCGCGGCTTGGGTCGTGAACTACTTTGTCGCGTGGTTGATGTCTCGCGTGATTTGAAGGTGAGCAAGCTATTTCTGGAACTGCGTGTATCGAATGTCGCCGCGCGCGCGCTGTATGCACAAGCGGATTTTTGCGAAATCGGTAGGCGCCGGAGCTACTATCCGGCGCATAGCACTGCGGACGGACGTGAAGACGCCATCGTGCTGGCCTATGCGTTGGCGTTGGCGGGTGCGCCATGAGTGAGCGGCGCGAGCTGATGCTGCGTGAAATGGGGCTAGGGCCCGTCTGGAAACTGCGCGGGGTGTCCGCGGAATCCACTGCGTCCGCGCCCATGCAGGCGGCGGTCCTAGGCGAAGCGTATACAGACAAACCGGACGATGCTTCAGACCGGCGCGCCACGATCATGCGCATGGAATGGACACAGATCAAGGTCAGTGTGGCCGCCTGCACACAATGCGCATTGCACGCCAAACGTAACAAGACGGTGTTCGGCGTCGGCGATGAAAACGCCGATTGGCTGTTCGTTGGCGAAGGCCCTGGTGCCGACGAGGACGCACTAGGCGAGCCGTTTGTCGGCCAAGCCGGCAAGTTGCTCGACAGCATGCTGGCGGCGATCAAACTTAAACGCGGCGAGAATGTTTACATCGCCAACGTGGTGAAATGCCGACCGCCGGGAAATCGTAATCCGGCGCCGGAGGAGGCGTTGGCTTGCGAGCCTTACCTGCACCGGAAAATCGACCTGATCAAGCCCAAACTGATCGTGGCGCTGGGCAAGGTCGCCGCCACTAACCTGCTCGCTCGCGAAGCTAGCGTCGCCAGTCTGCGCAACCAGGTGCATCTCTATCGCGGGATACCGCTGATCGTGACCTATCACCCCGCGTATCTGCTGCGTAGTCTGGCGGAAAAGGCGCGGGCATGGGAAGACCTTTGTTTCGCGGTGGATACCCTTCAGGGCTTGAAAACTGACGCCAGCGAAACCATATAAAATTCGTACGTCTGAATCAACGAGAACGAGGAGATCGACATGATGAAACGCTTTGCCACAATTCTGCTATTGATTTCCGCCACTCTGTTGGGCGGCTGCGGCTATAACACCTTGCAGACCAACGACGAGCAGGTGAGCGCCGCTTGGGCGGAAGTGCTCAACCAATACAAACGCCGTGCCGACCTGATTCCCAATCTGGTGAAGGTGGCCGAAGGTTTTGCGGCACAGGAAAAAGAAGTGTTCTTGGGCGTGACCAAGGCACGCGCGTCGGTGGGTTCGATACAGGCGACGCCGGAATTGATTAACGATCCGGCGGCGTTCGCCAAGTTTCAGGCGGCGCAGGCGCAGATGTCGGGCGCGTTGTCGCGCCTATTGCTGGTAGCGGAAAATTACCCGCAACTGAAATCCGACGCGAATTTCCGCGATCTTCAGGCGCAGCTTGAAGGCACCGAAAACCGCATCACCGTTGCGCGTAATCGCTACATCAAGGCAGTGCAGGGCTTTAACGGCACCGTGCGGCAGTTTCCGAGCAACCTGACGGCGATGCTGTTCGGCTTCAAAGTCAAACCGCAGTTCACCGTGGATAACGAAAAAGCCATTGCCGAACCGCCGAAGATTGATTTTGGCGCCAAGCCCGCCCCGGCCCCGGACAAGTAATTTTCATACGGGGTTTTTCAGCGCTGCCGCGAGCGATCCTCGCGGCAGTTTTATTTTGTGCGTCGCTGCTGTCGTATGGTGCGGAGGGCGCGGCGGAAGAAGTCGCGGTTCCGCCGCTGAAAGCGCGCGTCACCGATCTTGCCGGTACACTGGATGGTGGACAGCGCGCCGCGCTGGAAGCCAAACTCGCCGCCTTTGAGCAAAAGAAAGGCAGCCAGATTGCCGTGCTGCTGGTGCCCACCACGCAGCCGGAAACCGTCGAGCAATACGGCATACGCGTGGCCGAACAATGGAGGATCGGCCGCAAGGGCGTGGACGACGGTGTGCTGCTGCTGATTGCCAAGAATGACCGCAAGCTGCGCATTGAAGTCGGGCGCGGGCTGGAGGGCGCGCTGCCGGATGCCATCGCCAAGCGCATTATTGCCGAGGACATCGCGCCGCTGTTCAAGCAGGGCGATTTTAACGGCGGCATCAACGCCGGCGTGGATCGCATCATTAAAGTGGTGGAAGGCGAACCGCTGCCCGAGGCCAAGCCCAAGGGCAGCGGCGCGTCGTCCGGCTTCAAGGTGGACGACACGCTGACGTGGGGCGCGATACTGGTGGTGTTTCTCGGCGGTATCCTGCGTTCGATATTCGGCGTGTTTTTGGGCTCGGTGATTGCCGGCGTGATCGCGGGCGCGGTGGCGATGTTTTTAGGCAGTGGCGTGATCGGCGGCGCTATTGTTGGTGTGATTGTGTTTGTGTTTTGCTTGATCGGCATTTCGGTGATGGGGGCGATGGGTGGCGGCGGTTCCTCCGGCGGCGGTGGATGGGGCGGCGGCGGCGGCGATTTTGGCGGTGGTGGTGCGAGCGGGAGCTGGTAAAATGTTGCGTATAATCAAACACTTACTGATACCAGATTGGTGGGCGCGGCGGCCCTTCGATAGTGCCGTGCTGGCGCATATCGAAGCGGCGGTGGCTCGATCCGAGCGGCAGCATCGCGGCGAGGTGCGCTTCGCCATCGAAGCTGATCTAGATCCGCGCGCGTTGCTGAAAGGCATCACGCCGCGCCAGCGCGCCATTGACGTGTTTTCGCAGTTGCGCGTGTGGGATACCGAAGAAAACAGCGGCGTCTTGATCTACGTGCAACTCATCGACCGCGATATCGAAATCGTTGCCGACCGCGGCATCAACGCGCGCGTGGTGCAAGCTGAATGGGAGGCGATCTGCCAGCGCATGGAAAGCGAATTTCGCGCGGGCCGCTTCGAGGCGGGCGCGCTGGCCGGGATTGATGAAGTCACCGCGTTGCTGGCGCGGCATTTTCCGGCGCGCGAGGCGAATCCCAACGAGTTGTCGGACAAACCTGTCGTGTTGTAGCCGGCAAGGAGCGTCCTTTATTTGCTTCTGTCGTGCGTGAATGCGTGATTATCGCGCCACGGCAAACTTCTGCACCCGCCGCCCCGTGCGCACTTCCGCCGTATACAAACTAGCGCGCGAATCCACCGCTAGATTGTGCAGCCCGTAGAACTCGCCCGCCATGCGCCCCAGCCGCCCGAACGAGGCGACGCGTTCGCCGGTGTCGCGGCGTACGATGTAAATTTCACCGTTGGTGCCGTCGCCGACGAATAAATACGTTTGCAGCGGATCGGGCGATAGAATCATGTCGTGTACCGTACCGTTGATCATCGTCTTCGGTTCGATGACAAACTGTCGCACGAATTTGCCGGTTTTCTCGAACACCTGGATGCGGTTGTTGCTGCGGTCGCAGACGTAGAGCAGGTTGTCGCGGCCCAGGCGCACGCAATGCACCGGGTTGGCGAATTGCGGCGACTCCGGATTGAACTGGCGCATCTTGGTGTCATCGGGCTTGTTGCCGTAGGCGCCCCAATGGCGTTTGTAGTGGCCGGTGGCGGCGTCGAACACGATCACGCGTTTGTTGCCGTAGCCGTCGGCGACATACAGCTCGTTCGCCACGGAGTCGACTTCCATCGATGCCGGGCGACCGAGCTGCGTGGTGCTGTTGCTGCCCTCGGATTTGCCTGGCTTGCCGATTTGCAGAATGAACTTTCCGTCGCGGGTGAATTTGAGGATGTGATGATCCTTGGGATCATTGCCGCCGATCCACACTTCACCCTTGGGATCGACATAGATGCCGTGTTCGTTGGTGGGCCAGTCGTAATCCGCGCCTGGCCCGCCCCAGGCCTGCACCACGTTGCCTGCGGGATCAAATTCGATCACCGCCGGCGCGGGTCGACAGCACTTGGCCGTGGGCGGGTTTTCCGCCGCGCCGGTTTCCAGATTTTCAATCGTGCGTGGGCGATGAATGATCCACACGTGGTCTTTGCCATCGACATGCAGGCCAGCGACTTGTCCGAGTGCCCATTGATTCGGCAGGGGCTTGGGCCAGAACGGATCGACCTGGTAACGCGGCTGCGCGCCTGCCGAGGGTGATGCGCCACTCCCACCAGTGCCGGTGCAACTGGCGAGTGCGAACGAGAGTGCGGCAACGGCGGCTGCGACGAAAAGTTTCATGGCTTGCCTCTCAGATGTTAATTTAAGTATTGGTTTTTAGTGACAGTTCAGTCTGAGGGAATTGTACTTT
>CAWUUY010000202.1:0-2567 GCA_963924885.1 uncultured Burkholderiales bacterium
CAAAACTGCCGAGAAACTCGCGCAGCGCGGCAAGTTTTTCCGGCGTCGGCCCTTCATGCACGCGATACAGCATGGGCTGGCCATTGTCCGCCAGAAAATCCGAGGCGCACACGTTGGCCGCCAGCATGCATTCTTCGATCACGCGGTGCGCGTCGTTGCGTTTGACCGGCACGATACGTTCGATCTTGCGCTGCTCGTTGAAGATGATTTCGGTTTCGGTGGTCTCGAAATCAATCGCGCCGCGTTTGGCGCGGGCCTTCACCAGCTTGCTGAACAGGGTATAGAGGTTTTTCAATTGCGGCAGCAGCTTTTGCTGCTCCGGCGTGCCGGCGTTTTTGTCCGCCAGCATCGCGGCGACGGTGGTGTAGGTCAGCCGCGCATGCGAGCGCATCACCGCCTGATGAAACGAATAACCGGTGATGGCGCCTTGCGCATCGACCGTCATGTCGCAGGCCATGCACAAGCGATCCACCTGCGGATTGATGGAGCACAGGCCGTTGGACAAGTGCTCCGGCAGCATGGGTATCACCTGCCGGGGGAAATACACCGAGTTGCCACGCAATTGCGCTTCCACGTCCAGCGCGTCGCCCGGCTTCACGTAATGACTGACATCGGCAATCGCCACGATCAGGCGAAAGCCGCCGCCGCGCCAGCGTGATTTCGCTTCGCAATACACCGCGTCATCAAAGTCGCGCGCGGTTTCGCCGTCGATGGTGACCAGCGGCAGATCGCGCAAGTCCAGCCGGCCCTTGCAATCTTTCGCGCTGACCACCGGCGCGTAGGTCGCCGCGAGTTTTTCCACGCCGGGCGGAAATTCATGCGGCAACGAATGCTTGCGCAGTGCGATTTCGATTTCCATGCCGGGGTCACCGTAGTCGCCGAGCACTTCCACCACCCGCGCCACCGGCTGGCTGTGCCGCGCCGGCTGTTCGATCAACTCCACGCTCACCACCTGCCCTGGCTTGGCGTTGCCGGTTTCATTCGGCGGCACAAGGAATTCCTGGCTGATGCGTTTGTCTTCGGCCACGACAAAATACACGCCGTGGCGGTTTTGCAGACGCCCCACGTGTCGCGTCTTGGCGCGCTCCAGCACTTCTGCGATTTTGCCTTCGGGCCGTCCGCGCCGGTCCATGCCGGCAATGCGTGCCATTACGCGGTCGCCGTGCAGTACCTTGCGCATTTCGTCGGGGCCGAGAAACATGTCGGGGCCTTTGTCATCGCGCACCAGGAAGCCAAAGCCATCAGGGTGTCCCTGCACACGCCCCGCCACCAGATCGAGTTTTTCCACGATGCAAATGTCGCCGCGCCGGTTGCGCATGATCTGGCCTTCGCGCTCCATGGCCGCGAGGCGCCGCGTGAAAGGCTCGGTCTCGTCGTTGCGTATGCCGAGCAACGTAATTAGCTCCTGCTCGGGCAACGGCACGCCGCGCTCTTTTAACATGGCCAGAATAAACTCACGGCTGGGCAGCGGGTTTTCGTACAGCGCCGCCTCGCGCGCATAATGCGGATCGCGCCGATCTCGGCCGGCGTCAGCCCGCTTGGGCTGGTGCGTGTTGCGCGGCGCGCGGGGCGCTCTGGCCTCGCGCGGGGTGCGCGGTTCGCGCGTCATGCGCCCACCGGGGGATGCACCAGAGGATTTACCGCCCGCTTTGGATTTGCCTGCCGGCGCCGAGGGTGTGGCGGCAGCGCGGGGTGCGGATTTTTTCTTGCGTGTTTTCATTTGCTCAATTCAAATCGTTCGGATAAAATCGCCGCCTGCTTTGCAACGCCCAGGTGGCGGAATTGGTAGACGCACCAGCTTCAGGTGCTGGCGGGTAATACCGTGGGGGTTCGAGTCCCTTCCTGGGCACCAGGTAATACGGATAGTGAGTAGAGAAAGTGGTTTGACGACGAATGCGGAACGATGAAAATCGTTCCGCATTTTTCATTGGGAATGCCGTATTGCGCAACCGGCGCCGCTGCCGCTAATCCACAAACGGATGCCGCCGCACAATGGTTTGCTCGCGGTCGGGACCAGTGGAAACAATGTCGATTGGCACGCCGCACACTTCCTGCACGCGGTTCAAATAGTTTTGCGCGGCCTTGGGCAGCTTGTCGAATTGCGTGATGCCGAGGGTGCTGTCACTCCAGCCGGGCATTTCCTCGTACACCGGCTCGCACTGCGCCAGCAGTTCGCCGCCAAACGGCAGGATGTCGCGCGCCACACCGTTCATTTTGTAGCCCACGCCCAGTTGCACCCGATCCATGCCGTCCATCACGTCGAGCTTCATCACACACAGGCCCGACACGCCGTTGATCTGGATGGCGCGCTTTAGCGCCGCGGCGTCGAACCAGCCGCAGCGCCGCAGACGGCCCGTGGTGGCACCAAACTCATTACCGCGCGTGGCGAGATACTTGCCAGTGTCGTCTTCGAGTTCGGTCGGAAACGGCCCCGACCCGACGCGCGTGGTGTAGGCCTTGGTAATGCCCAGCACGTATTGCAGCGCGCCCGGCCCGACACCCGAACCCGCCGCCGCCGCGCCAGCGACGCAGTTGCTTGACGTGACGAACGGGTAGGTGCCGTGGTC
>CAWUUY010000203.1:0-4003 GCA_963924885.1 uncultured Burkholderiales bacterium
CCCCCTTCGTTTTTGAAATGCCTTGGGCCGGGGGGTATATAAATTTTCAAGTCGGCATGCGGATACATGGCGCGAAGCGACTTCAGATTGGCTTAATGGGCGGCGGTCAGATCTGCCACACCCGCGCCGTCAGCTACTTGCCCAAAACGGCGATAAGTAATTTGAACGGCATTAATGCACATAAATGGTGCCAACAATATTTACAGCCCCGAGGCGCTGCTATACCATTTCTCAGGCAATGCAACCCACTCTCAAAGGAAAATGCAATGACTAAAGCTCACGTTGAGAAATTCGCAGAACTTGTAGCTAAAGACCCCGCCCTGTTGGCAAAGCTAGGCTTGGACAAAGTCAATGCGGATGCAGCAGCTGCCACAGCCAGCGCGGCGGCGGCCATCACCAACGCCGTAAAAGAAGCAAAAGCCCTCGGTCTTGAATTCACAGAAGAAGAAGCCCACGAATTTATCGCTGCCGAAAAGAGAGCAGCGGCAAGCGGCGAGCTCACTGACAGTCAACTGGAGGCAGTCGCAGGGGGGAAGGGGAAGGGATTCGGCAGCGAGCAAGTTTTCGGTGGTCAAGAGGATGGACGCTGACCCCGGGGGCACGGGTGGCGAGGGGGGGTAGACACGCGAAGTACGCGTTTATGCGAATCACAAATGTCGGAACCCAAACCCGCCTGCACAATTGTAGCCACGTGATGCGAGCAGCAAGAAAGGAGCGTAGGAAGCTGGTAGGACGTACCCAGAAATCCCCGTCACTGACCACTTGGAGGGGGGCCTAGTCATATCCAATGCGGGAGCGGCGGCGGCCAGCGCGGCAGCGTAATGTTGCCGCGGATCGAGGGTGTAAGGAATTTTGTGTAAATTGAAATTTGTTAGGCTCTTACCCACCCTAAGGAGCCAACATTGTTCCCGCCGACCCCAAACTGACCCCCAAATGATCAAATTTGAATCGGCGGGAACAGACGACTACTATCGGCACAACCGAGTACCATATTAACAATCGTACAGTGTTACTGAGGTAGTAAAAGCGCGTCATTTTGAGGCGCGTAGTTTTGGGGGTGGATGCGCGGTTTAGCGAACGGACAAGGGAGCGGTGCGCGACGTGTTCGTCAAGCTGCGGCCAGCACGATGCGTAACTAAAACGGCGGATCGCTGGGTTCTGGCGTGGGACCGAGATCGCGCTGATCGCTGAGCTTTTCTTGGTGGTAGCGGCGTAAGTGTATGAAGTAACGGCTTTCGAGCGCCTCCGTGAGCTCGTAGAGAAACTCGATGAGCTTGGCGGCGGCTTCATCGGACAGATCAACCGGCAGACACAGAGGCAAATCATTGGATTGCGGAACGGCGTCAGGACTTTTTAAGCGCCGTTGAATTACGGGTTTTAGTTTTTAGCGCCGTGCGTTCTTTGGCTTCTTTGAGCCGGTAACTCTCCCCCCGGGAAATGGGGCAAGGTAATACGCGCGGCGGACATCAAGGCGGAATAAATAGCTGTAAAAATAATTCAATAAAAACAAATATTTACGATTTATCCTTGTAGGCGTCCCGTGATGAATACACGCATCGGTTTGTTAATTCCTTCTTCCAACACCTCGGTTGAGCCGGAGTTTTATCGCGCGCTGCCGCCCGATGTGACCTTGCATACCGCGCGGCTGTTTTTGTCGCAGATCAGCGAAGAGACTCTTGCGGCCATGCTGGTCGAACTGGAATCACAGGGCACATTGCTCGCCACTGCTGATGTTGATGTGATCATGCTGGGCGCGGCGGCGCCGGGTTTTCTGAAAGGGCTGGGCTACGACCGCGAACTGGCGGCGCGCATTACGACGGCCACCGGCAAGCGTGCATCCACCACGGCGACCGCGCTGCTGGAAGCGTTGCAAAGCCTGAAGGTGACGCGCATCGCCATCGGCGCGCCGTATAACAAAGTGGTGAGCGATATCGCCAGTCGCTTTTTGCAGGCCAATGGCATTGAAGTTGTTGCCACGCGAGAACTGGGCCTCGCGCAAAACCTTGACGTGGGGCGCTTGCAGCCGCAAAGCGCGTACGACATGGGCATCGAACTCGATTGCCCGCGCGCGCAGGCGGTTGTGTTCGCCGGCACCAACTGGCGCACCATGGCCATCACCGAACCCCTCGAAGCAAAAATCGGCAAACCGGTGATATCCACCACGGCGGCGGCCCTGTGGTCGGCGCTGCGTATGGTCGGATGGAGCGGCACGCTGTCGGGACAGGGAAGGTTATTGCATGAAATCTGAATTCGACCTGATCAGTTTGGGCGGCGGCTACGCCGGCCTCGCCGCCGCCGTTCGCGCCGCGCAACTGGGTTTGAAGGCGGCGGTGCTGGAACGCGGCAGCGACGAGCTATACGCCTGCAACTCGCGTTACGCGGGTGGCGTGATGCACGTGTCGTACCACGATCCGAAAAGCGCGCCTGACGTTTTGGTGAAGGCGATCAATGACATCTGCGCCGGGCATGCCGATGCGGCACTGGTCAACGCCATCGCCAACAACGCGGGCCGCGCGGTGGAATGGCTGCGCTCCGAGGGCGCGAGCTTTGCGCGAGCGGGCAACGTCGGCTGGCGGCAATGGATACTCGCGCCGCTGCGTCCGGCGGTGACGCAGATGGAGTGGAAAGGGCGCGGCGCGGACGTGGCCTTGCGCCGACTCGAAGCCAGTCTGGTCAAGCGCGGCGGCGTGTTACATCGCAATACGCAGGTGATGGATCTAATCATTGAAAATGGCGTATGCACGGGCGTACGCGCGAGGCGCGGCGAACGTGAGGTTGCCTACCGCGCGCGCGCCGTGGTGCTTGCCGATGGCGGATTTCAGGCCAGTGCAGAAATGGCGGCACAACACCTCACGCCCGCGCCGTCGTCGGTCAAGCAGCGCAACGCCGGCACGGGTCTGGGAGATGGCCTGCGCATGGCGCTCGCGGCGGGCGCGGATATCACGCCGCTCGACGCGTTTTATGGCCACGTGCTGTCGCGCGACGCCATGCATAACGATCGCGTGTGGCCTTATCCGCAACTGGATGAACTCGCGGCAGCGGGCCTGATGGTGAACGCCAGCGGACAACGCATCGGTGACGAAGGCATGGGCGGGGTCTACCTCGCCAACTGCATTGCGCGCGAGGCTGACCCGCTCGGAACCACAGTGATTTTCGACGAGGCGATCTGGCAAGGGCCGGGACGCGCCGCCGCGATTCCGCCCAACGCCACCTTGCTCACCGCCGGCGGCACCTTGCACAAGGCCGATACCGTTGCCGAACTTGCGGCGAAGTTGGGCGTGAATGCGCTAGCGCTGGAAAGCACCGTGCGCGATTACAACGCCGCGCTGGCGTCCGGCAATTTAGCCGAGTTGCAACCCGCGCGTTCCGCGACACGCCGCAAGCCCATGCCGGTATCCACCGCGCCTTTTTACGGCGTACCGGCGTGCGCGGGTCTAACCTACACCATGGGTGGCATCCGCATTAGCGGCAATGCGGAGGCGCTGCGAGCGGATGGAACAGTGATCCCCGGTTTATATGCGGCCGGTGCGAGCACCGGCGGGCTGGAAGGCGGGCCGGCGGTGGGTTACGTCGGCGGGCTTATGAAGGCATTGACGTTTGGCCTGCTGGCGGCGGAACATATCGCGGGCAAGCGCTAAGCACTAAGCGCCGAAGAGCCATTGCACGTGGCTCCTCGGGTTGGTCGCGAGCCTGCTCATCATTTCAACCCCGGACATCGCCATGGCACAAACCAGCGTTAATACAGAAATCACGCCGACCGGCAAACTGCGCGTGGGCATCAATGGCTCGAATGCGACCTTGCATGCGCGTGCAGCGGATGATGGCGCCGACGGCATAGCCGCCGACCTTGGCCGCTTCATTGCCAGCAAACTGGGCGTGCCGTTCGAAGCGCTGGTGTACACGGGGCCCGCGACCTACACCGCCAGTTTCGGCAAGGGAGAATGGGACATCATCGTGACCGGCAGAAATCCGCTGGCGGCGCAGCGGGTTGATTTCATGCCGG
>CAWUUY010000204.1:0-6111 GCA_963924885.1 uncultured Burkholderiales bacterium
GGATGAACGGGTGAACGAATGAACGAGTAACCCCGCCAGTTTGGGTTTTACTCGTTCATTCGTTTACCCGTTCGCTCGTTCACCGTATCACGTGAACGATTTGCCATCCTCTCCCAAAACTAACAACACGCTGCCGCGCGACAGCGCCGACGCGAAGCAGTGGATTATTCAGCATGCCGCCGAGCATGGCTTTACGCTCGATGCCTCGCAACTGAATGCCGTCGAGCATCTGGAGCGTCTCTACGAAGACCTGATCGGTCTCGAAAGAATGGAATCGTTTCTGGTGCGCCTGCTGGCGAGTAAAAAGGTGGTGAAAGGTTTGTACCTGTGGGGCGGCGTCGGACGTGGCAAGAGTTTTTTGATGGACAGTTTTTTCAACTGCGCGCCGGTGGAGAGTAAGCGGCGCATACACTTTCATCGCTTCATGCAGGAAGTGCATCAGCGCATGAATGCGCTGACCGGGCAGGCCGAGCCGCTGGCCGGCGTGGCGAGCGATGTGGCGAAGGACACGCGCCTTTTATGCCTCGACGAGTTTCACATCACCGACATCACTGACGCGATGCTGATGCGCAAGCTGCTTGAAGGCTTGATGGAGCAGGGCGTGGTGGTGCTGACCACCTCGAATTTCGCGCCGGACGCGCTTTATCTGCATGGCTTGCAGCGCCAGCAGTTTTTGCCCGCGATTGATCTCATCAAGCAGAATTTCGACATCGTGAACGTCGACGATGGCGTGGATTACCGCCTGCGCGAGCTGGAAAAGGCCGGCGTGTATCACATCGGTGCCGATGCCAACGAGCGCATGGCGAACGAATTCATGGCGATTGCGCGGCACGAAGTGTCGGGCGATACCGAACTGGACATCGAGGGCCGCGCTGTTCCCGTGCGCCGGCACGCGCGGGATATTGTCTGGTTTGATTTTGCCGCCCTGTGCGATGGCCCGCGCGGCAAGCCGGATTACATCGAACTGTCCAAGCGTTATCACACGGTGATGGTGTCCAACGTGCCGTGTTTTGGTGCAGGCACGGGGGATAAGCTGCGGCGTTTTGTGTGGATGATTGACGAGTTTTACGACCGCCGCGTGAAGCTCATACTTTCCGCCAGCGTGCCGGCGGATCAGTTGATCGCCGATGCCAGCGAAGGCGATGCGTTTCAGGCGAATCTCAATTCCTCGTTGAAAGACCGGCTGGTCAGCCGCTTGACGGAAATGCAGGCGCATGACTATCTTGCCCAACCGCACCTACCGTAGGAATTGGCATGGACAATTTCAAGGCATACAGAGTATTCAACGAAAACAACCAGATAGAAGGCCGCCTTGCAGACCTCGGCGTGGCCGATCTGATGCCCGGCGAAATCGTGTTCAAGAATGCTTATTCGAGTGTCAATTACAAAGACGCGCTGGCGGCCACCGGCGTGGGCAGCAAGGTGATACGCAAATATCCGCTGGTGGGCGGCATCGACTCGGCGGGCGTGGTGATGTCGTCCACCGATGCGCGCTTCAAACCCGGCGACGAAGTGATTTGCACCAGCTACGATTTTGGCGTCGCGCACGATGGCGGATTTTCGCAAGTGTGCCGAGTGCCGGCGGATTGGGTGGTGCCGCTGCCCAAAGGCTTATCACTGCAGGAGGCAATGACGCTGGGCACGGCGGGCTACACGGCGGGGCTGGCAATCGAATTGCTGGAGCTGAACGGCCTCTCGCCAAGCAACGGCAATGTGCTGGTCAACGGCGCCACCGGCGGCGTGGCGAGTCTCGCCATTGATATGCTGGCGGGCAAAGGCTACGCGGTCTCGGCGGTTACGGGCAAAGACAACGAACACGAGTTTCTGAAAAAACTCGGCGCGTCAGACGTGCTGGCACGCAGCGCCATCGAGATGGGCACGCGGCCCCTTGAGAAATCATTATGGGCGGCGGCGTTTGATTCCGTTGGTGGCGATCAGTTGTCGTGGCTCACGCGCAGCATGAATCAGAATGGCCTGATCGCCAGCTTCGGCAACGCCGGCGGCATCGAACTGCAAACCAATGTGCTGCCGTTTATTCTGCGCGGAGTGCGCCTGATCGGCGTCGATTCGGCGGCGACCTCCATGCCGTTGCGGCGCAAGGTCTGGCAGCGGCTGGCGAGTGATCTGAAGCCGCGTCATCTGGGTGACATCGCCAATCTCATCACGCTGGATGATCTTGGCGCTTACTTTCAGCGTATGCTCAAAGGCCAGATTCGCGGCAGGGCGGTGGTCAGACTTTCGTAAGTACTCTCGTTGGACAATGAATGCGCCGGCCATTCACCGGCGGGGAGGAATTCATGGGCGCTTATCAGGCATTTCACCAACGGTCGATTCAGGAACGGGATGCGTTCTGGGCCGAGCAGGCCGGTCTGATCGACTGGCACAAGCCGCACACCCAGGTCTGCGATTTTTCCCGCCCGCCGTTTGCCAAATGGTTTTGCGGCGGCAAAACCAATCTTTGTTACAACGCCATCGACCGACACCTCGCCACGCGCGGCGATCAGAAGGCGCTGGTGTACATCTCCACCGAGACCGGCCAGGAGAAAACTTGGACTTATCGCGAGCTCTACAAAGAGGTCAATCGCGCGGCGGGCATGTTGCACACAATGGGCGTGGGCAAGAGCGACCGCGTGCTGATTTACATGCCGATGATCCCCGAAGCAGTATTCGCCATGCTCGCCTGCGCACGCGTGGGCGCGATTCACTCCGTGGTGTTCGGCGGCTTCGCGGCGGCGAGCCTCGCCACGCGCATCGACGATGCCAAGCCCGCCTTGATGATTACCGCCGATGCCGGCATGCGCGGCGGTCGCGCGATACCTTACAAGCATCTGGTGGATGAGTCGATGCGTTTGGCTAAGCATCCGCCGCGCAACGTGATCGTAGTCAATCGCGGTATCGACCGCGATTTCAAACCGGTCGCCGGGCGCGATCTGGATTACGCTACGCTGCGCCGCGCGCACGCTGAAGTGAACACGCCAGTGACATGGCTGGAATCCAGCGACCCGTCGTATATTTTGTATACCTCCGGCACCACGGGTCGGCCCAAGGGCGTACAGCGCGACACCGGCGGCTACGCGGTGGCGCTGGCGGCGTCGATGAAACACATCTACTGCGGCAATGCGGGTGAGACGATGTTCACCACCTCGGACATCGGCTGGGTGGTCGGGCATTCGTACATTGTTTACGCGCCGCTGATCGCTGGCATGACCACCATTTTGTACGAAGGCCTGCCGATACGCCCCGACGCCGGCATCTGGTGGAAAATCGTTGCCGATCACAAGGTGTCGGTGATGTTTTCTTCGCCCACTGCCGCGCGCGTGCTGAAAAAACAGGACCCGGCGTATCTCTTGAAATACGATCTGTCGTCGCTGCGTCATTTGTTCCTCGCCGGCGAGCCGCTGGACGAACCCACGCACCAATGGATCGCCGATGCATTACAAAAACTGGTGATCGATCATTACTGGCAAACCGAAACCGGCTGGCCGATTTTGTCGGCGGTGCATGGCATTGAAAAAACGCCGATCAAACTGGGCACGCCGAGTTTTCCGGTCTATGGCTATGATCTGCAAATCCTGCGCGAGTCGGATGCCACCGAAGCTGCACCGAACGAAAAAGGCGTGGTCGCCATAGTGCCGCCGCTGCCGCCGGGCTGCATGACCACCGTGTGGGGCGACGACGAGCGTTTTGTGAATACCTATTTCACGAGCTTTCGCAACAAGCAGGTGTATTCGACGTTTGACTGGGGTATTCGCGATAAGGACGGCTACCACTACATACTGGGCCGCACCGATGACGTGATTAACGTCGCCGGGCATCGCCTCGGCACGCGCGAGATTGAAGAAGCGGTGCAGTCGCACGCCAACATCGCCGAGGTCGCGGTGGTGGGGGTGGCGGATGCGATCAAAGGCCAGATGCCGCTGGCCTTTGCGGTGGTCAAAGATGCCGCGAAAATCGCCACGTCCGAACTCAGGGCCGTGCACGAAAAAGAAGTGATGGATGCAGTGGACAAACAACTCGGCGCCATCGGGCGTCCGTCGCGCGTGCATTTTGTCACGCTGCTGCCGAAGACGCGTTCCGGCAAGTTATTGCGGCGTTCGATACAGGCGCTGGCCGAGGGACGCGATCCAGGTGATCTGACAACGATTGAGGATCCAGCGGCGCTGGATCAGATCAAGGGCGCGTTGAAGGGCGAGTAACGCCATGCGTTTATAGCCGGTACCCATCGGTTAGCGCGCGGAGAAAAGCCACAATATCGTCGATCTCTTCGTCGTTTAATTGTGCGCGCTGGCCGGGGCGGCGCTGATAGGGCGGGGTTTCGACATCGACGTTGCCGTGATATTGCGCCGGCAGGTCGTTAAACTTTCGACCATCGGAAAACCATTTTTTCGGATCGGTATCGCGCGTGGCATAAAACGCCACCGCATCGCGCAGGTTGTCGAATACGCCGTTGTGCATGTAGGGTGCGGTGAGCGCGATATTGCGCAGCGTCGGCGTTTTGAACAGGCCGCATTGCGCGGCGTCTTTGGCCGGTTTCGGGCCTGATGCGGGTGCGCGCTCGCACAAGCCGATATCGTAGAATGACGCATCGGCGTTTTGAGGTATGCGCGCGCTGCGCGGCGTGCCGAGTGCGTGATAGGTGAAATCGGTGAACAGCGATTTTCGCGGATCACGCGACGCTTCATCGACGATATGACAGAACGCGCAATTTCCTTTCTGGCGGACGGTGAAGAGACTCAGGCCGCTCTGCTCCTGCTCGGTGAATTTCGCGTCCCCGCGCATCACCGCATCAAACTTGGAGCTGAACGGTTGAAACGCGCGCGTGCGTTGGAAAGCCGCGAGCGACGCGGCCACGGCATCCAGCGCGGCATCGGGCTTGCCGAAAATCGTGTCGCCCCAAGCGTTGCGAAACGCGGCGGCGTAAGGCGCGCTGGCGATTTTCGCGATCAGCGTGGCGGTGTCGGGATTGTTCATTTCCAGCGCATTGAAGAACGGCCCCTTGGCTTGTTCTTCCAGCGTATCGGCGCGGCCATCCCAAAACAGACCGCCTGCCGGTACGGGCTTGCCGTCCTTGACGACGCTGCCGAAGCGTGGCGCGGTGGCGAGATACATCGCCGTCGGTGTGTCGCGCGTACCGAACACACCGGGGCGGCTGCCCTGCGCTACGCCGAGAGGGCTGTGGTTATTGCCGCTGAATGCGCGCGCCGGATCGTGACACGAGGCGCATGACAGACCCGCGGGTTCGGACAGTCGCGTGTCGAAAAAAAGTTGCATGCCGAGGCGTTCGCGCGGCGTCAGACTCGCTGCGTCGAGATTCATGGGCAGCCCCGCTGCCGTCTTGTCTTGCGCGGACGGGCTGTCCGCGAGCAGGTAGGCAACGACCCCGGCCACAAGGGGTACGGCGACGGTAAGAGGCAGCAGCTTGCGGCAGATGGGCACCATGGTGCCAAGTTATACTAATGCACGGTAGTTATAGCAAGGGGGCGCGTGATGAAAGGCTGGAAACGGCAATGGATGGCGGCGTTGGCCTTTACCGCAGTGCTGGGGTGGCCGGCGGGCGTGATAGCGCAGATCGAGCAAGCACAAGCCACTTACGAAAAAGAAGATTATGCGGCGGCCTACAAGCTGTACAGGCCGGAGGCCGACAAGGGCGTGGCCGAGGCGCAGTATCGCGTCGGCCTGATGCACAAGTTCGGTTGGGGTGCGGAGCGTGATCATGGCGTGGCTGCGCGCTGGTTCACGGCGGCAGCGGAGCAATTACACCCGGAAGCGCAGTTCGAGATCGGTATTTACTACAAAGACGGGCGCGGCGTGGCGCGCGACATGGCGAAATCCGCCGCGTGGTTTTTAAAAGCATCGGAGCAGGGCGTGGGTATCGCGCAACTCAACCTCGGTCGTTACTATCTGGCGGGCACGGGAGTGGCCAAAGACCCGGTGGCGGCGTATTACTGGCTGACGGCCGCGGCGCAAAATGGCTACATGGACGGCATGGCGCTGCGCGCGCCGGCAGCGGAGGAAATGACACCGGAGCAGATCAAGGAAACTAACGCGCGCGCCAAGCAGGCGCCGCGTCGGGCGAATTAGTGTGTATTTATGTAAGTAATTGTTTATAAA
>CAWUUY010000205.1:0-23551 GCA_963924885.1 uncultured Burkholderiales bacterium
GCTGGTGCGTTATCCGCACCCGGAGGCCTGGTCGCTGGCGTTTCAGACCAATGTGCCCAGCGAGTTGATGAGCCGTTTTTCCGAGGAACATGTCGCGGTATTCATACCGACCACGCCGAGTCCGGTGAACGGATTTTATTTTTACGTCAAGCGTAGCGAAGTGATTGAGCTTGATATGAGTATCGATGAAGCGCTGAAATACATTATTTCGATGGGTGTGGTGACATCAGACAGCGGCAAAAACCGCAAAGGCATCAACGCAACCCCAGCAGCGCCGGCATCGCCACCGCGTACGGCCAATGAATAGCCATAACAACTTCCCACATTTCAGGTTCAAACATGCGTAGCGAATACTGCGGGCTGATCAGCCGCAAACATCTGGGGCAGGTGGTCACCGTGCAGGGCTGGGTACACCGGCGGCGCGACCACGGCGGCGTCATTTTTGTCGATTTGCGTGACCGCGAGGGCTTGCTGCAAATCGTCTGCGACCCGGACAATCCCGATACCTTCAAGACAGCGGAGACGCTGCGTAATGAATTCGTTGTAAGCGTCACCGGCAAGGTGCGTCCGCGCCCCGACGGCACGGTCAATGCCAATCTGGTCAGCGGCGAAATCGAAGTGCTGGCGCAATCCATTGAAGTGCTGAATCCGGCGCTCACGCCGCCGTTCATGATGGACGACGAATCGTTGTCGGAAAACGTGCGGCTCGAATACCGCTTTCTCGATCTGCGCCGTCCGCAGATGCAAAAAAACATGCGGCTGCGTTATCGCACCTCGATCGCGGTTCGCAACCATCTCGACAAGCTCGGCTTTATTGATATCGAAACGCCAATGTTGACGCGCTCCACACCCGAAGGCGCGCGCGATTACCTGGTGCCGTCGCGCGTGCATGCGGGCGAGTTTTTCGCGCTGCCGCAGTCGCCGCAATTGTTCAAGCAGATGCTGATGGTGTCGGGGTTTGATCGCTACTACCAGATCGTGCGTTGTTTTCGCGACGAGGATTTGCGCGCCGACCGCCAGCCGGAATTCACGCAAATCGATATCGAGACCTCGTTCCTGACGCAACGTGAAATCACCGACATGATGGAGACAATGATTCGCAGCGTGTTCAAAGAGGTGCTGAACATCGATCTGCCGCAACCGTTTCCGCGCATGGCGTTTGATGACGCGATGTCGCTGTATGGCTCCGACAAGCCCGACATGCGCGTATCGCTGAAGCTCACCGAACTCACCGACGTGATGAAGGAAGTCGCGTTCAAGGTGTTCTCCGGCCCGGCCAATACGCCGGGCGGGCGCGTCGCGGGATTGCTGGTGCCCGGCGGCGCCACGCTCACGCGCGGCGAGATTGATGGTTACACTGAGTTTAGCAAGATTTACGGCGCCAAGGGACTGGCCTACATCAAGATCAACGATGTCACGCAGTTGAATGAAGCCGGCCTGCAATCGCCCATTGTGAAAAACCTTTCCGAAGCCGCTTTGAAATCGGCCATCGAGCGCACGGGCGCGAAAAACGGCGACCTGATTTTCTTCGGCGCCGACAAAGCCAAAGTGGTGAACGAAGCGTTGGGCGCGCTGCGCGCGAAAATCGGCCACGAGCGCGGCTTTGCCGAAAAAGGCTGGAAGCCGCTATGGGTGCTCGACTTCCCGATGTTCGATTGGGACGAGGAAGGAAAGCGCTGGAACGCGATGCACCATCCGTTTACCTCGCCCGCAGCGGGGCACGAAGACCTGCTCGCCACCAATCCGGGCGCGGCGCGCGCCATCGCGCACGACATGGTGTTGAACGGCTGGGAAATCGGCGGCGGCTCGGTGCGGATACACCGTCAGGATGTGCAGTCCAAGGTCTTTACCGCGCTGGGCATCGGCGCCGAAGAAGCCGAAGCCAAGTTCGGTTTCCTGCTCAAGGCGCTGCAATACGGCGCGCCGCCGCATGGCGGTATCGCGTTTGGTCTGGATCGCATTGTCACCATGATGGCGGGCGCTGAATCGATCCGCGACGTGATTGCGTTTCCGAAAACGCAGCGCGCGCAATGTTTGCTCACGCAGGCGCCCAATGTCGTCGATGAAAAGCAGTTGCGCGAGTTGCATATTCGGTTGCGCAAGGCGGAAACGCCCGCTGCGTAAACCGGCGCTGGGTCATCCGTGCCGGATACGCGTGCGTTAGAGGTGAAGACCATCAAACAAGGTGTGCGCGGTGAATAAAATATTCAATATAATCAAATACTTGAGTGTATCTTGGGCACTAGCGCTGCTGTTGGCGCCGGGGGCCGCGTCGGCGCAGCGCGAGGGTGGGCAGCAGCGAATACAAATTGTGCTTGCCGATGTGTCGGTGAAGCATTTACCGCCGGAAGCGCGCGAGACGCTGAAGCTGATCGAGAAGGGCGGGCCGTATCCGTACGATCGTGATGGTATTGTGTTCGGCAATTTTGAAAAGCGCCTGCCGCTCAAGGAGCGGGGTTACTATCAGGAGTTTACCGTCAAGACGCCGGGGGTCAAACATCGCGGCGCGCGGCGCATCGTTACCGGCAAGGGCGGCGAATCGTACTACAGCGACGATCACTACAAGACTTTCAAACGGATAGTGCCATGAGCGCAAAATCTCCGGGGATAGACGCCAAACGGTCGGGCGTGTTTCGCGCACCGGCGGACGTGGCTGCCTTGCGCAAGGCGGCGCTCAAGGCGGGCCTGATTTGGATGGATTTGCCGCTGCAATCCGTGACAAACAAAAAACAATTCATGGCCGTGTGCGCGAAGCAGTTGAAACTGCCGTCGTATTTTGGCGGCAATTGGGATGCGCTGGCGGACTGCCTGCGTGATTTCAACTGGCTGAAGGCGGGCGGCTATGTGCTGCACCTCACCGTGCCGGAAAAATTCGCCAAAGGCGCGTCGGACGATTACGAAATCGCGCTGGCGGTGTTCGGCGAGGCCGCTGATTTCTGGAAAGGCCGCGGCACGCCGTTCGTTTTGCTGATCGACGCCGCCAAGGATCTGCCGGCGTTTTAGGTGCGGGTTGCCCGGCGTGGCCTACAAAATACCAGTCTCCGTGTTGGTGGTGATCCATACCGCCGACTTGCAGGTGTTGCTGATCGAGCGCGCGGACCGCGCCGGTTTCTGGCAATCCGTCACCGGCAGCGTGGATGCGGAAGACGAGCCGCTGGAAGTCACCGCGGTGCGCGAAGTGGGCGAGGAGACCGGACTCGACGCGCGTCGGTATCCGCTGCGCAACTGGCGCCAGCAGAATCAGTTCGAAATATTCTCGCGCTGGAGCGGTCGTTACGCGCCGGGCACTACGCACAATACGGAACATGTGTTTAGCCTCGAGTTGCCGTCGCCTTTGCCGGTGACGTTGGCGCCGAGGGAGCATACGCAGTACGTCTGGCTGCCGTGGCAAGCGGCGGCGGAGAAATGCTTTTCGTGGAGCAACGTGGCGGCGATACGCGCGCTTCCCGAACGAGTTCGTGGAAACCGTTAAATCACAGGGTTGACCGCTTTCGGGTAAACCGAATCTCCCTTGGCGCATTGTAGCGATTCCGGATGCGGGAATTCGGCGCTTGAAATCGGGTCTTAGTGTGATATCTTTCCCAATCTTCCCGTCTGGTTTGCAGGATGACCAGCAGGTGGAACAGGGAAAAACGGCATGAGGATCGAGGAGGATCGCTATGGATACTGGATCAAGCACGGTAAGTCCGATCAAGTTTGAGCACTACAAGCCGCTGGCCGACGACGCCTGCCAGCCGCGCATACTCGCCGCGAAAAAAACGCTGGGCAAGCGCGCGGTCATACTCGGCCACCACTATCAGCGCGCCGATGTGTATCGTCATGCCGACCTGGTGGGCGACTCGCTGGGGCTGTCGAAGCTCGCGTCGCGCACCGAGGCCGATTACCTGGTGTTTTGCGGCGTGCATTTCATGGCCGAAGTGGCCGATATCCTGTCCAAGCCGACGCAAACCGTAATCCTGCCCGACATGAGCGCGGGTTGTTCGATGGCCGACATGGCGAATCTCGCGAAAGTCGAGCGCGCCTGGCGCGAGATCGGCGAAGTAATCAATCCTGATGAAACCATCACGCCGATTACCTATATCAACTCGGCGGCCGATCTCAAGGCGTTTTGCGGTGAGCATGGCGGTATCGTCTGCACCTCGAGCAACGCGCGGCAGATTCTGCAATGGGCGTTCGCGCGCCGCGAGAAAGTGCTGTTCTTCCCCGACCAGCATCTGGGTCGCTGGACCGGCTACCTGATGGATATTCCGCTGGCCGAAATGCTGGTGTGGGATCCCGATCTGCCGATGGGTGGCCTGACCGCGCAACAAATCAAAATGGCGAAAGTGTTGCTGTGGAAGGGGCATTGCTCGGTACATCAGATGTTCCAGGCATCGCACATCCTGCGCTGGCGCCAGCAGAACCCGACGGGCGCGGTGATTAGCCATCCGGAATGCAATTTTGAAGTGTGCAAACTATCCGATTATGTCGGCTCCACCGATTACATCATCAAGACCATCGCCGCCAGCGCACCCGGCACGCGCTGGCTGGTGGGCACGGAACTGAATCTGGTGAATCGTATTGCGGAAGAACAAAAATCGCAAGGGAAGGTGGTGCAGTTCATGGCACCCACGGTCTGCATGTGCTCGACCATGGCGCGCATTGATCCGCAGCATCTCGCGTGGACGCTCGAAAATCTGGTGGCAGGCAAGGTGGTCAACCAGATCAAGGTGCCGCAACGCGAAGCCGACCTTGCACGCATCACGCTGGATCGCATGCTGGCGGTTTCCTGAGATTGTGAAGCGGAACACCGGCGTGCCGCCTGGGGGGGGCACGCTTTTTTTTGCCATGAACCCTATTCAGCCCATTCAGCCGGTTCAACCCATTCAGATTCCATCCGCCGCACGGTTGCGTATTGCCACGTGCAATATGCACAAGGGCATGTCGATTTTTAATCGCCGGGTGGTGATTCATTCGGTACGGGATCAATTGCGCGCGCTCGACGCGGATGTGGTGTTTTTGCAGGAGGTTGTTGGCCGGCATGACGGGCACGCGCGGCGGCACGGCAACTGGCCGCATGGGCCGCAGCATGAGTTCCTGGCCGACAGCGTGTGGCCGGACCATGCGTACGGACGCAATGCGGTACACGAGACCGGCGAACACGGTAATGCCATCCTCTCGAGTTATCCGATTTTGCGCTGGGAAAATCAGGATGTGTCGTCGCACCGTCTTGAAAGCCGGGGCTTGCTTCACGCCGAAATCGAAGTGCCGGGTTGGAAAGCGCCGCTACATTGCGTGTGCGTGCATCTGGCGTTGACCGCGCGCAGTCGCGGGCGGCAGCTCGAACACCTGCGCCAACGCATCGAACGCATGGTGCCGGCCGATGCGCCGCTGATCGTCGCGGGCGACTTCAACGATTGGTATTGGCGGCACCGCGCGACGCACGAGTTCGCGCATCCACTCAACATGCACGAAGTGTTCGAGTCGGATCATGGCGCGCCGGCGCACAGTTATCCCTCGATGCTGCCGATTCTGAAACTGGATCGCATCTATGTGCGCGGCTTTAGCGTTCAGGCGGCGCAGGTGCAGCGTGGCCGCGGCTGGCGACACAGTTCCGATCACCGCATTTTGACCTGTGATATCAATGTTATATAAGTATTTGTTTTTATTGAGTTATTTTAAATGATACCCCATCACGACAAATCGCAATGGTGGTGCGCTTGAGCGCCCACGGCCACACTGCCGCCGCCGCCGATGCTACGGCGGAGCGCGCGCCGCGCGCACGTAATGAATGGCGCGTGGTGCCGACGCTGTTGCCGTTTCTGTGGGAATACAAAGGGCGCGTGGCGGTTGCACTGACTTTTTTGGTCGCGGCGAAATTCGCCAATGTCGGCGTGCCGCTGTTGATGAAAGGCATCGTCGATGATCTGACCCCGACGCAGCAGGTGCTGGCGGTGCCGCTGTTGCTACTGATGGCGTATGGATTGCTGCGATTCGCCAACACGATGTTCGCAGAGTTGCGCGACATGGTGTTCGTGCGCGTAGCGCAACGCGCGGTGCGCCGCGTTGCGCTCAACGTATTCCGCCATCTGCACAGCCTGTCGCTGCGCTTTCATCTGAACCGCCAGACCGGCGGCATGACGCGCGATATCGAGCGCGGCACGCGGGGTATCTCAACGCTACTGACCTTTATGCTGTTCTCGATCATTCCAGTGATTCTGGAATTCGTGCTGGTGGCGGTGGTGCTGTTCGCGAAATTTGACTGGCGGTTCGTGGCAGTGACGTTTGGCGCGGTAATCGCCTACATTATTTTCACGATTTCGATCACTGAGTGGCGCACCGCGATCCGGCGCCGCGCCAATGAACTGGATTCCAAGGCGAACACGCGCGCCATCGACAGCCTGCTCAACTACGAAACCGTCAAGTACTTCAACAACGAAGAGTTCGAAGCCAAGCGTTACGACGCCAATCTCGTGAGTTACGAGGCGGCGGCGGTCAAGACCGAATCCTCGCTGGGTATTTTGAACATCGGGCAGAGCGCGATTATCGCCATCGCGGCGACGCTGCTGATGGTGCTGGCGGCGCAGGGCGTGGTGGCCAAGCAACTGACGCTAGGCGATCTGGTGCTGGTGAACGCGCTGCTGATTCAACTGTACATCCCGCTGAATTTTCTCGGCATGGCGTATCGTGAAATCAAGCAGTCGCTGATCGACATGGATCGCATGTTTAGCTTGCTCGAGGAAAGCCGCGAGATACAGGACAAGCCGGACGCGCGGCCCCTGGCGGAGGGGCCGGCGGCGGTGCGTTTTGAGAACGTGAATTTCAGTTACGAACCCGAACGGCAGATTCTGTTTGACGTGAGTTTTGCCATACCGGCGGGCCACAAGGTCGCTGTCGTGGGTCACAGCGGATCGGGTAAATCAACACTGGCGCGGTTGCTGTACCGCTTTTACGACGTGGGCGGCGGTGCCATCGTCATCAACAACGCCGATATCCGCAACGTGCAACAGAGCAGCCTGCGCGCGGCCATCGGTATCGTGCCGCAGGACACAGTGCTGTTTAACGACACGATCTATTACAACATTCAATATGGCCGCACCAGCGCGGCGCACGAGGAAGTGCTGGAGGCCGCGCGCGCGGCGCACATTCACGACTTTATCGTGAGTCTGCCCGAAGGCTACGAGTCACCGGTGGGCGAGCGCGGACTCAAACTCTCCGGCGGCGAGAAGCAGCGAGTTGCCATCGCGCGCGCCATCCTGAAAAATCCGCGCATCCTGATTTTCGACGAAGCTACTTCCGCGCTCGATTCCAAATCGGAAAAAGCGATTCAGGAAGAACTGCAACGTATCGCGCACGGCCATACCACTCTGGTGATCGCTCATCGCCTGTCTACGGTGATGGATGCCGATGAGATTCTGGTGATGGATCGTGGCCGCACTATCGAGCGCGGCACGCACCGCGACCTGCTCGATCGCGCCGGCGCTTATGCGCAGATGTGGGCCTTGCAGCAGGAAGAAGAAAACAAAGCGCACGACGCCTGATGCCGGGGGTTTCAGATGGCCAGCGGCAAGGTGATCTGAGCCAGGGTTCCGCGATTATCGTGTCCGGATAGCATGTGAATTTCTCCGCCGTGGCGCGTGACGATCTCGCGCACAATGGCAAGTCCCAGCCCGGCGCCTTCGACTCCCGTTCCGAGCAAGCGATGGAATCGTTCCAGTACCGCTTCGCGTTCCGCCTCTGGTATGCCGGGGCCGTTGTCTTCCACGGATAATTGCAACTGATCCCGCGCGCGCGTCAGGCGCACGGTGACGTGTCCACCGGGTGGCGTATAGCGAATGGCGTTGTCGATCAGGTTGCCGAGCATTTCACGCAACAAAAAGGCGTCGCCGGACAGGGCCTGCAGTTCGTCGCTGCCTTCAAAACCCAGATCAAGGTTACGCGCCAGTGCGCGCGGCACGTGTTCGGTGGTGACCTCGCGCGCGAGTGTGCTCAAGTCCAGTGTGCCCATGGGTTGCGGGTGTTCCGTGGACGGCTCTGCGCGCGCCAGCGACAACAGTTGATTCACCAGATGGGTGGTGCGTTCGGCGGCGGTTTGCAGTTGCGCCAGCGCCGCTTCGGTGTCGGCGGGCGAGGTTTGCCTGCGCGCGAGTTCGGTCTGCGTGCGCAGGCCGGCGATGGGCGTGCGTAACTGGTGCGCGGCGTCGGCGATAAAGCGTTGTTGCGCCGAGAGTACCGTGCTGAGTCGATGCAACAGGCCGTTGGTGGACTCAACCAGTGGGCGCACTTCCGCGGGCACGTGGGTCACCGACAGCGCCGAGAGGTCGCGGTGCGAGCGCTGTTCGATTTCGCGCCGCAGGTTCGACAGGGGCGCAAGACCGCGCCCGATCGCAAACCACAGCACGGCGACAGCTAATATCGCCAGCAAGGTCTGCGGCAGCGCCATGCGCGCCAGGACTTCGCGCAGCAAATAGGTACGTGGCGACAGCGTTTCGGCGACCTGTATCGTCACCAGGCCATGCACCTCTTCGGTTTCCACCGGCAGCTTGATAGCCACCACGCGTATCGGCTGGCCGCGATAGCTGTCGTTGAAATACGCGGCCTGACCCGACGGCGTGGTTTGCGCGGGCTTGAGATCGGGCTCGCCGGTGATGTATTCGTTCTCCGGCCCGGTCACCAGATAAAAAACCTGACCGGATTCGCGCGAGCGCAGCATCTGCACCACCACTTCGGGAAGATCGACATACACGCGCCCGCGCAGCACGCGCACCTGCCGCCCGATATCCAGCGCCGACTCCAGCAGCGCGCGATCGTAGGCGCCGTTGACGAAGCGCTGAGCGATGTCGTAACTGCTATACGCGCTGACCAGCCACAGGATGCCCAGGGGAATGGAAACCCACGCCAGCACCTGCCGGCGCAGCGTGTTGCGTCCGCTCAAGCGCGCTCTTTCTCGAGCAGATAACCGAGGCCGCGGATGGTGCGTATGGCGATACCGGCGGGTTCTATTTTTTTGCGCAGGCGATGCACGCACACCTCGATGGCGTTGGCGCCGACGTCATCGTCCCAACTGTAAAGTTTTTCCGCCAGTTGATCCTTGCTGACGACTCGACCGTTGCGCATGATTAATACTTCGAGCACGCCCAGTTCGCGCGCCGACAGTTCCAGCGGCTGATCGTCCACGGTTACGCGCCGTCCCACGGTGTCCAAGCGCAGCCTGCCGTGCGCTATGGTGGCGCTGCCGCCCGTCTGCCCGCGCCGGATCAAGGCGCGCACGCGCGCTTCCAGTTCGGGCAACTCGAACGGCTTGGTCATGTAGTCGTCCGCGCCCAGATCGAGTCCGCGCACACGATCCGGCAGCCCGTCGCGCGCGGTCAGCACTAGCACCGGGATAGTGGAGGCGCGCCGCCGCAGGCGCTTGAGCACTTCAAAGCCGTCCAGCCGCGGCAGTCCCACATCGAGTATCGCCAAATCATAGGCCTGCGACGACAGCGCATGATCGGCGGCCATCCCGTCGTTAACGCAATCGACAGCGTATTCATCCTGACGCAGCGTGCGCGTCAGTCCATCGGCCAGAACCGGATCGTCTTCGGCTATCAGTATGCGCATGGGTCGAGAATAACACTATGTGAAATTTTCGCGTTTCCGGTGGGTGGCGCGGGGCAATTTGTAAGCCTGAGGTAAGGACGCGCTGATAACTTGTAATCGTTGCAAGCGAAGGCCTAGGCCGTCGCGAAGGGTGTGTGCAGTTGATTTTCCTCCTCGGAGGCCGGTAGCTGCAACCGCTTGTGCTGAGCGGGTGGTTGTATGGCCTCTTTGAACTCCGCCGGGTTTCCTGAGCGGAGTTTTTTTTGCCTGAATGCCGGCGCTTGGTCGTCGAGTGGCGCGTACCGCGCGTTGTTTCATGTAAGTCCGCTTGCGGCATGCCTGCCGGCGTAATAATTGCCGAAACCACTTGAAATAAGTGCCGTAACCCTGTATTTTTACAGGAAATATTGCTATTGGAGGATGGGGTGATCCGGTACTGCCTAGCGTTAATCCTGTGTTTCTTACCCGCTTACGGCCAAAGCGAGCCGGTCAAGGCGGAAGCCCGGCTTACCCCGGCGGGAAACAAGCCTGTCGCCAAGCCGGTAGCCAGGACAATCGCCAAAGCGACAGCCAAGCCCGCAGCCAAGCCCGCAGCCAAGGCCGCACCACGCGCGGCGGCGCGCCAGGGCAAGCCTGTGCGTGCGGTGAAACGCGCCGCACCTGTTGTAGCGGAGACGTTTAACCCCGATTTGTTGGACGTGCAGTCGAGCGCCGCGTTGGTGGTCAATCTGCAAAGCGGCGAGGTGGTCTTTAACAAGAATATCAACGCCGTGGCGCCGATCGCCTCCATTACCAAGTTGATGACGGCGATGGTGGTGCTGGATGCCAAGCTGCCGCTGGATGAGGCCATCGCGCTGACGGATGAAGACCTTGATTTGGTCAAAGGTACCGGCTCGCGTTTGCAACTGGGCACGGTGCTCACGCGCGACGAAATGCTGAGGCTGGCGTTAATGTCGTCGGAGAATCGCGCCGCGTCGGCGTTGGCGCGCGCTTATCCCGGCGGGGTTGCGGCGTTCGTCAGGGAGATGAATCTCAAGGCGATCGCGCTGGACATGATGCAGACCACGTTTGTCGATGGCACCGGACTGTCGAGCGGCAACGTGTCCACCGCGCAGGATCTGGGCAAACTGGTGACGGCGGCCTATCAGTATCCGCTGATCCGGCAGTATTCGACGGGTAACGGTTACTCGGTGCAGGCCATAAGCGGACGCATGCTGGAGTTTCGCAATACCAACGCGTTGATTCCCAGCCCGGAGTGGAACATTGAATTGTCCAAGACGGGTTACATCCGCGAAGCGGGCCGCTGTCTGGTAATGCACACGGTGATTGCCGGTTCGCCGGTGGTGATCGTGCTGCTTGATTCATGGGGGCGCCTGAGCCGCTCCGGCGACGCCAATCGCATCAAGAAGTGGATCGAGTATCACGCGGGACGCATGAGCCTCGGCTAATCATCACCGTGTTACCCTTGGTGTGGTAGACACTCTTGCCACCCGTGCCATGCCTCCTCGCAGTGAATCCCCGTTTTACGATTTTCATCCCGATGCCGAGAGTCTGCGCGCCGACGTGCTGAACGGTCTTGCCCGGTCGCAAAAGTCCCTCGCCCCCAAATACTTTTACGACGCGCGCGGCAGCGAACTGTTCGAGGCCATCTGCGCGCTACCCGAGTATTACCCGACGCGTACCGAGTTGGCGATGATGCAGGCAGACGCGGGCGACATGGCGCGCCGACTCGGGCCGCAAAGTTTGCTGATCGAATACGGCGCCGGCTCGGGTCGCAAAACCCGCTTGCTGATCGAGGCGCTGGCGCCCGCGGCGTACATTGCCATCGATATTTCGCGCACGGCGCTGCGGCAGTGCGCCGAGGAACTGGCGGCGGCGTATCCGGCGGTGAAGGTGGCCGCGGTGTGCGCCGACTACACACGGCCTTTGCAGTTGCCCGCGATGGCCGCCGGCGCGCGCCGCCGCGTGATTTATTTTCCGGGTTCGACCATCGGCAATTTCACGCGGGCCGAGGCGCTGGTGTTTTTGCGTTATGCGCACGCCATCGCCGGGCCGGGCGGCGCGATGCTGGTGGGGGTCGATCTCAAAAAAGATCCTGCGCGCCTGCATGCGGCGTATAACGACGCGCAGGGCGTGACCGCCGCCTTCAACCTGAATCTGCTGACCCGCATCAACCGCGAACTGGGCGGTGACTTCGACGTGAGTGCATTCGAGCATCACGCGTTTTACGATGCCGACGAGGGCCGCATCGAAATGCATTTGCGCAGCCTGCGCGAGCAGCAGGTCAGCGTGGCGGGGCGCACATTTGATTTTCGCGCGGGCGAAACCATCCACACCGAAAACTCCTGCAAATATTCCGTCGATGAGTTTCAGCAGATCGCGCGTGACGCCGGGTTTACCGCCGCCCATTGCTGGACCGATGCGGAGCAACTGTTTTCAATACACTACCTGTCGATAGCCGCATAACGGGGTGCGCGCATCGATGCCCATTTACCTGATTGTTCTGCTGTGCCTGCTGAACCATTCGTGTTTCAGCGGCAGTCGCATGGTAATGTCGCTGTATGCGCTGGAACTCGGCGCCAGCCAGTTCACCATCGGTCTGCTGATGGCGCTGTATGCGATCTGCCCGATGCTGTTTGCCATCTACGCCGGGCGGCTTGCGGATCGCCTGGGGCCGCGCGGTCCGATGATAGCGGGCACCATCGGCATGGGCATCGCCACGTTTTTGCCGCCGCTGTTTCCGGGGCTGCCGGCGTTGTATGTTTCCTCGCTGCTGATCGGCTCCTCGTTTCACTTTTTCTTCGTCTCCGTGCATGGCACCACCGGTGGTGTTGGCGGCCCGGGGAATCGCGCGCGTAATTATTCGCTGGTCAGCCTCGGATTCTCTGCTGCTGGATTGATCGGGCCGTTGACCTCGGGCTTTGCCATCGATCACCTGGGTCATCTAAACGCGTATTTGGTGCTGTCCGCGTTTACCGTGACGCCATTCCTGCTGATGTGGCTGATGCCCGGATTTCTGCCCAAGGCGGTCAAGCCCTCTCACGATGCCGCGCAAAATCGCGTGCTTGATCTGTGGAAAATGCCCAAGCTGCGCAGCGCCTTCATCGCCAGCGGCATCCTGTCGGCGGCGTGGGATCTGTTCCAGTTTTATTTTCCGATCTACGGCCACTCCATCGGCTTGTCGGCGTCCGTCATCGGCGCTGTGCTTGCCACCTTCGCGCTGGCGACGTTCACCGTGCGCATCCTGCTGCCCGCATGGGCACGGCGCACTAGCGAAGCCGATATCCTGGTCAAGGGCATATTCATCGCCGCCTTCGCGTTCGCGCTGTTCCCGTTTTTCGTCAACCCGTGGCTTTTGGCGGCAGTGGCCTTCATACTCGGACTCGGCGTGGGCAGCGGCCAGCCGATGTCGATGTCGCTGATCTACGCGCTCGCGCCGCCGGGTAGAACCTCCGAAGCGGCGGGCTTGCGTGTCATGGTCAACAACGTGGCGCACCTTTCCATCCCGCTGCTGTTCGGCAGCGTCGGCACCGCGTTCGGCTTTATGCCGGTGTTTGTCTCCAACGCGGCGATGCTTGTGGCAGGCGGCGAGCTGTTACGGCGCAAGAACGCGGGTGACAGCCAGGTCAGGCAACCCGCCCCAAAAACCCCGTCACCGCCCGAGTAAACACCTCCGCCTGTTCCACGTTCGACAAATGCGCCGCAGAGGGAATCACCAGCAATTCCGATCCCAGCAGATTCTCGTGGATCGCGCGTGCCATTTCCGGCGGCGTGCCGTGGTCTTCTTCACCGACGATGATGTAGACCGGGCATTGGATTTCTTTCAGCCGGTCGAGTGTGTTCACTTTGGAAATCGCGATGCATGCGCCGCAGAAGCCATCGACCGGGGTGGTGAGTATTTGCTCGGTGATGCGCGCTATCGAGGTATTGCCTGACTTACCGGATTTACCCGCGTTACGGTAGGCCTCGGTAAACCAGCGCGCGAGGGTGGTTTCCAGCACGCCGGCCATGCCCTTGGTGCGGGCAGCGGTGACGCGCTCGCCCCACATCTGCGCGGCGTTGGGCGGGCGGCGGCTGGTGGTGTCGGCGAGTATCAGGCTTTGAAACACGCCGGGGTATTTCAGCGCGAAGGTTTGCCCGATCATGCCGCCCATCGACAGGCCGATCCAGTGTGTGCGCGTAATGCCCAGCGCGTCGAAAAGCCCTTTTACGTCGTCGGCCATTTGATCGAGCGTGTAGTCACCCGGCGGCGCGCCGGATTGCCCGTGGCCGCGTGTGTCAAAGCGCAGCACCTTGTATGTTTTCGTGAGTTCGGCCATCTGGTCGTCCCACATGTGCCGATTACAGGCGAGCGAGTGGCTTAACGTGAGCCATGGGCCTTTCTGGTTGCCTGAAATGTCGTAGTGGATGTCGATACCGTTGGCGCTGATTTTCATGGGGTGGGCCTTCGCAAGAGTTTTGAGATACGATGAACGCAGCGCAATGTAACTCACGGGAGCACATAAATGAAGTCAACTTTTTCAAGTGCGGTGCGGGTTTTGGGCTGCGCCGCGATAGTGCTGCTGGCGGCGGGCGGCGCCCACGTCCATGCTCAGAATTACCCCGCCAAAGTCGTGCGCCTGGTCGCGCCGTTTCCCGCCGGCGGCTCCAGCGACCTGATCGCGCGCATTGTGGCGCAGCGAATGTCGGAGGGTTTTTCGCAGCAGGTGATTGTTGAAAACCGTCCGGGCGCGGGCAGCAATCTCGGTTCGCAGGTGGCGGCGCGCGCGGCGCCCGATGGTTACACGCTGCTGATTATCAGCGTGACGGCGGCGATCAACGTGTCGTTGTTCAAGAACCCCGGCTACGATCTGATGAAGGACTTTGCGCCCATTTCAAAACTCGCGGTCGGCCCCACGGCGCTGGTGGTGCATCCCTCGGTACCCGCCAAAAACGTGCGGGAATTTATTGCGCTCGCGCAGGCGCGGCCCAGCCAGTTGAATTACGGCTCCGGCGGCAACGGCACGCCCGCACATATCTGCGGCGAAATGTTTCGCGTGATGGCCAAGGTCAACATTGCGCACGTGCCGTACAAAGGCACCGGCCAATCAGTGACCGACCTCATGGCGGGGCAAATTCAATTTGTGTTTGCCAGCATGCCTGTCGCGTTCCCGCACATGAAAACCGGCCGTCTGCGCACGCTCGCCATCACTGGCGCACAGCGCTCGCCGCTCGCGCCCAATCTGCCCACCGTCGCGGAATCCGGCGTGCCGGGCTACGCGTTCGATTCGTGGTGGGGGCTGGTCACCAACACTGGCGTGCTGCCCGCCATCATCAACACGCTACACACCGAAACGCGCCGCGTTCTGCAATTGCCCGACGTGAAGGATCGCTTTACCGATCTGGGTATCGATGTGTTGCAAGGTGGGCCAGCCGAACTGGCGAGCCTGACGCGCGCGGAGATTGATCGATTTGCGAAGGTGATACGGGATACGGGGATACGGGCGGATTGAAGATCGGCGAAGCCCGATTACCGCAGCGTGATTGTCAGATTAAAGTCTCCGCGCAGCAAGCCTACCGCGTAGCTTTGCGCGCCGCGCAGCGCCGCTTGCAGTTCAGCCGCGGTCTGCACCCGGCGGCGATTCACGCCGTAAATGATATCTCCGGGCCGGAAGCCCGCCACCCACGCCATGCTGTTTTGATCCACCGCTGTTACCACCAGTCCGCCGCCTTGCAGGCGTTGATGGAGCGGGCTGCCGCGCTGGATTTCGATGACGCGCAGGCCGGGTAGTTGCGGCACGGCTTGGCCGTCGCCGGTGGAGACATCGGGTGCTGCGATCTGCGCGCGAACGCTGCGGGCTGCGCCGCCGCGGTTTACGCGCATCTCGACTTCTTCACCAATGGGGGTCAAGCCCAGCCGCGTGCGCAGTTCGGCGGCGTTGCGGATGGGGCGGCCATTTAACGCGGTGACGACATCACCTTCACGCAGGCCTGCCTTTTCCGCGGGCGAACCTTGTTGCACCACGGCGATAATCGCACCATCCAGCGTGTTGACGCCGAGTTTCTTGGTCAGCTCCTGCGTGAGATCGGCCATTTCGATACCCAGCCGCCCGCGGCGCACTTCGCCGTGACGGATGATCTGGTTCATGATCGAGCGCGCCATGTTCGACGGCACCGCAAAGCCGATGCCGACGTTGCCGCCGGCGGGGCCGATGATGGCGGTGTTGATGCCCACCAGCTCGCCGCGCAGATTGACCAGCGCGCCGCCAGAGTTGCCGGGATTGATCGACGCATCGGTCTGGATAAAATCTTCGTAGCCTTCGACGCTCAACCCGCTGCGCCCCAGCGCGCTGACGATGCCGGAGGTCACCGTTTGCCCGATGCCGAAGGGATTGCCGATGGCGAGTACGTAGTCGCCGACCTGCATGGCGTCGGAGTCGCCAAGCTTTAACGCGCTGAGGCCCGCGGCTTCGATTTGCAGCACGGCGATGTCGGTGCCCGGATCGGTGCCCACCAGTTTGGCGGTGAACTGGCGGCGATCCTTCAGCGTGACGATGGCGCGCTCGGCGTCCTTGATGACGTGGTTGTTGGTGAGCACGTAGCCGCGTGCCGCATCGACGATGACGCCGGAGCCCGCCGCTTGTTCGCGCTGCTGGCGCTCCGGCACACCGAAAAAGCGCCTGAAAAACGGATCACGAAACAGCGGGTTGTTTTCCATCGGCGCGCGCGTCACCACCGATATGTTTACCACGGCGGGCGTGACTTCATTCACCAGCGGCGCCAGCGTGGGCAGGCCGCGGGCGTCGGTGGTGGCGGGCAGGGGCTGCGCGTGCGCGCACCACGCCGCTACCAGCAACAGAGCGATGGAATGGCGAATGTATTTCATAAGCATTTGTTTTTAAGAGATATTTTGTTGCCAAGGCTACTTAAGTATCTGCACCAGATTATTGAAGTCATCGGTCCACAAGCGTAAGCGCAGAATCTCTTTAATCTCGGCGGTGTCTTCTTTGATCGACTTATGTTCAAGTAGTTTCTTATTGCGCGTGACCAGTACCCAATCTGTGCGCGAGGCGTCGCCCGCGCCTTCGTCGTCGGTGATGAGCGCGGTATGCAAACCGTAGGTGTCGGCGATTTGTTTGACCACCGGCGCCAGTTTCAAAAAGCGGTTGGTGACGTGAAACGCGATTACGCCGGTATCCGGTTTGATCTGTTTGAGGTAAATCGCCATCGCTTCGCGGGTGATCAAATGCACCGGTATCGCGTCGCTGGAAAAGGCGTCTATGGCGAGCACGTCGTATTTCTGCGGCGGCTCGCGCTCCATGGTGAGGCGCGCATCGCCGAGCACGGTATCAACCTGCGCCTGGCTGTCTGAAATAAAATTAAAATCGCGGCGCGCGATTTCGATCACTTGAGGATTGATTTCATAGAAGCGGATCAGGTCGCCCTTGCGACCGTACGCAGCCATGGTGCCGGTGCCGAGGCCCACCACGCCCACGCGCATGGGGCCGCCCGCGTTCGTTTCCTGAAAATATTTCACCGCCAGCCCGACGCCGCTGGATTCGGTGTAATAGGTGGTGATGCGGCCGCGCTTGTCTTTATGCAGATACTGCTCGCCGTGCATGATGACGCCGTGCATCAACCGCCGCATCGCGGTCTCGCTGGTGTCGGGGCCGGTGTCTTTGACGCGCAGCGTGCCGTAAAAATTGCGCGTCATCAGGCGCGCGTCGTTCGAGAGTGCATCGATGTAGTGATATACATGGTAGCCGGTAAAACCGGTGGCGCCGAGTATCAGCATCGGCACCACGCGCGCCATCAGCAGCGACGCTTTGTTCAGATCGGTGGTCAGATAAAACGCCAGCAGCAGCGTGACAATCAGCCCGATGCCGAACTCGTAATAGGTGTTGAAGAACTTCGGCGCGATAAAGCCGACCACCACGCCGCCCAGCGCGCCGCCCAGCGACACCATCAAAAAGAACGTGGTGAGATAACGCGGCGCGGGCTTCATCGCCGCCAGCTCGCCGTGAAAGAACATGCACATGATAAACAGCCCCGCGCTAAACAGCGGCACGGCGACCTTGAAATCCATGATGCCACCTTCTTCGTGCAAAAACCACGCCAGCGCGCTCACGATCACGATCAGCGGGCCGATAAAAAACGCGCGTTTATACCAGCCGCGCCCCTCGAAACACAGAATAAAGGTGATGAGGTAAATCGTCAGCGGCAGTAACCACAAAAAAGGCACCGAGGCCACGTCGTGCGTGATGTGATTGGTCACCGCCAGCAGCATAAACGAGCCCATAGCGGACAGCAGCAGCCACATACCGTAGTGCGCGAAGGTGGGCGCGGGGCTATTGTCGGGCTTGGCCGCTTCGGGGTTGGCTTGCGCCTCGGTGTGCGCGCGCAGGCTATAGACGCCCGCGCAGATGCACACCACCACGAACAACACATAACCCGCGCTCCAGCCGTAGCTTTGCATCTGCGTGGGGAACCACGGCTCCACCGCGAACGGATACGAAATCAGCGCCAGCAGCGAGGCGAAGTTCGACAATGCGAACAAACGATACACCGTGCCTGACGTGTGCGCGCGCGCAAACCACGCCTGCACCAGCGGCCCAGTGGTCGAGAGCAGAAAGTACGGCAGGCCGATGGTAAACGTGAGCAGGCCGAGGATGCGCCACGTGGGATCTTCATCGCCGGCGGGTTTCCATGACGCATCGGGGATCAGCGGCAGCGACGCCAGACTGATAATCAGCAGCGCCGCATGCAGCATCAACTGCGCGCGCGGCTTCATCTTGCGCGTGGTGAAATCCGAATAGGCGTAGCCGAACAGCAACAGGAACTGAAAGAACACCATACACACGGTCCACACCGCAGCCGATCCGCCGAACCAGGGCAGAATCTGCTTTGCCATGATGGGTTGAACTAGAAACAGCAGGAACGCGCTGGTGAAAATAGTGAGCGCGTAAAGAATCATGATTGAATGTGTAAGTTGTTGTTTTTAAATAAATTTTTGTGATACGTGAGACGCACGTGATTAACGCGCGATGCGAGCTTTCAGACGACACGGGTTCAGGGAACGGCGCATTTTACCCTTACCTTTGTGCGGTAACCTTGCCCTTTCACTGAACGCTGTCCTGAATATGAACAACCCTCACTGTATGCCGCGCTGGTTGCTGCTGCTGTCATGCGCGCTGCCGGGCGTTACGGGTGCGCAATGCCTCAACGCACAAGTCGCCGCCGGCATGGCCGCGCGCTGGATCGATAAACAAACTTTGCGCGGCATTTCGCCCGAGATGAGTCTGGCGGACGCGGCCTGCACGCGCGACCGTTTTGTCGCGGCCTTGCGCGCCAACCCGCAATACGGCGGGCGCGTGGTGGGCTACAAGGCCGCGCTCACCAACCCTGATGTGCAAAAACGCCTCGGCATCACCGCACCGGTGCGCGGCGTGCTGCTCACGCGCATGCTCACCATGGAAAGCGGGTTTCCAGTATTCGGCGGTTACGCCGCGCGTCCGGTGTTCGAGGCGGATTTACTCGTCGAAGTGGGCGACGATGCTATCAACGACGCGCGCACGCCCATGGAGGCGCTGAGTGGGCTGTCGCGCGTGCAGCCGTTTGTCGAGCTGGCTGATCTGGTGATGAACGAAGACGAGCCGCTGAGCGCCGCCGTAATCACCGCGATCAACGCCGGCGCGCGCGGCGGCATCTTCGGCCATGGCATCGCCGTGCAGCCCACCCAAGCCTTCGCCGACGCGCTGCGCGACATGCGCGTGGTGATGACTGATGATCTCGGCAAGGAGCACGTGAACGCGCCCGGCTCGGCGATCATGGGGCATCCGCTCAACGCCGTGTTGTGGCTGGTAGAAGACATACGCAAAAGCGGCGGCCGTCTGCGCGTGGGCGACAAGCTGAGCCTGGGTTCGTTTTCGGCGCCGCTGACTCCGACGCGCGAGACGCGCATCAAGGTGCGTTACATTGGGCTGCCGGGTGATCCGGAAATTAATCTGCGCTTTCGTTGAAAGAAAATCATGACCTCAAACGATTACGACATCGCCGTCGACAGCAACGTAATGATCCCTGCGCGCGACGGCGTGAAGCTCGCCACCGATATTTACCGCCCTGCGCGCAGCGGAAAGGCGGTGGAAGGCAAATTCCCGGTGATCCTCGAACGCACACCGTACGGCAAGACGCGCGCGTCGCGTTCGGAAGTGGATCGCAGCGAGACCCAGCCGCGGCTGCGTCCGGAAGTCGCGGCGCAGTTTGTGCGTGCCGGCTACGTCGTGATCTATCAGGATTGCCGCGGTCGCCATGGCTCTGAGGGCGAGTTCGTCAAATACTTAAGCGACGGCGAAGACGGTTTCGACACCGTGCAGTGGATCGAACAGCAGCCGTGGTGCAACGGCCGCGTGGCGACGATGGGGCTGTCGTACGCTGCGCACACGCAGGTGGCGCTGGCGTGCCTTGCGCCCAAGGCGCTGTCGGCGATGGTGGTGGATTGCGGCGGGTTCTCGAACGCGTATTTGTCGGGCATCCGCAGCGGCGGCGCGTTTGAGATGAAGCAGGTGACGTGGGCGTTTAATCAGGCCAAGGAAAGCACACTGGCGCAAGCGGACGTGCGCGTGCGCGAGGCGCTGGCCGCCGAAGATTTGATCACTTGGTTCAAGCACATGCCGTGGAAGCCCGGCCACTCGCCGGTGAAATGGGCGCCCGAGTACGAGGATTATCTCTTCGAGCAATGGACACACGGCGCGTTCAGCGATTACTGGAAGCAGCTCGGCATTTACACCGAGGGCTGGTATGACCAGTACGCCGACGTGCCGCAGATACACATGTCGAGCTGGTACGACGCCTACATCCGCACCGCCACGGACAATTACGTGGGGCTGAAAAAGCGCAAGCGCGGCCCGGTGCGTCTGATCATGGGGCCGTGGACGCATGGTGACCGCTCCAAATCATGGTCGGGCGACGTGGATTTTGGCGAGGCCTCCACCATTGACGGCAACCTCGCGCAAAACTGGCGCGATCTGCGGCTGCGCTGGTTTGATCACTGGGTGCGCGGCGTGGCCAACGGCGTGGACCAAGAGCCGGTGGTGCGTTTGTTCCTGATGGGCGGCGGCTCCGGGCGCAAAAATGCGGTGGGGCGCATGCAGCACGGCGGGCGCTGGATCACCGGTGACGACTGGCCGCTGCCGGCGGTGAAAGCCACGCCGTTTTATTTGCATGCGGATGGCGCGTTGTCGGCTTCGATGCCCACCGCCAACGCAGCGCCGTTGTCGTATGACTACGATCCGTCGAACCCGGTGCCGACGATGGGCGGCCCGCTCACCTCCGGCCAGCCGGTGTTCGAGGGCGGTGCGTTCGATCAGCGCGAACACGAACGATTTTTCGGTTGCAAAAACCCTGGCATGCCGCTAGCCGCGCGCGCCGATGTGCTGGTGTTCGAAACGTCGCCGTTGACCGAAAACATGGCGATCGCCGGGCCGATTACGGTCAAGCTGCACATCGCATCGAATTGCATCGACACGGATTTCACCGCCAAGCTGATCGATGTGTATCCGCCCAACGAAGATTACCCGCGCGGCTACGCGATGAACCTGTGCGACGGCATACTGCGCTGCCGTTATCGCAACTCGTGGGAGACGCCGGAGATGATGACCCCCGGCGCGGTCTACGAAATCACCATCGAGCCGTTTGCGACGTGCAATCTGTTCAAGGCCGGCCACCGCATTCGACTGGATGTGTCGTCGAGCAATTTTCCGCGCTACGATTTGAACTGGAACACCGGCGAGCCGGAAGGCCGCGCGCGCCTGCGGCGCATCGCCACCAACACCGTGTACGTGGATCAGGCGCGCGCCTCGCATGTGGTGCTGCCGCTGGTGGCGCTGGACGCGCTGACGTGGCTCGAACCGTTGCCCGCTGGCGACACGTTATAATCGTTTCAAGCAACCACCGTCTTATTGAAGGAAACGCCATGGTTCCAGACACCGCCCCGCAAGGCGCCGCCGCGCGCACTCAAACCGCGCCGCTACTCATCAAACGCATCGATGCGATACCGATTGCAATCCCGCTGAAAAAGCCGGTGATCATGGCGGGCGTGCGGCTGGAGGTGTCGTATAACCTGCTGGTGCGCGCCGAAGCCGCGAACGGGCTGGTGGGCTGGGGCGAAGCCTCGGTGGCGCCCACCATGACCGGCGACGTGCTGCCCGGCATGGTGGCGGCGGTGAATGAACATCTCGCGCCGCTGATGATTGGCAAGGATGCCTTAAAGCGCGCGGAGCTCGCGCACATCTGCGCGTATGCGTTGCATCACAACGGCGGGCCGAAGTGCGCGGTGGATGCGGCGATTGCCGATCTCGTCGGGCGGCACTTGAATGTGTCGATGTCGGATATGTACGGCGGCGCGCTGCGTGAATCGATCACCGCGATGTATCTTCTGGGCAACCCGAAAATCGAAGACGACATTGCCGAGACGCACAAAAAGATCAAGGAGGGCTATAAGTTCTTCAAGTTGAAAGTCGGCATCAAAAACCCGTTCGACGAAGCCGACGCGGCGGTGACCATCCGCCGCGCCATCGGACGCGATGTGGTGCTGTGCGCCGACGCGAACATGGGCATGGATTTTCGCAATGCGCGGATTTTTGTCGAGCGCGCGCGCGAAGCCGACTTGCTGTTTCTCGAACAGCCGCTGCGCGATGACGACTTCGACGGCATGGCCGCGCTGGCGCGTATTTCGTCCACGCCGTTAAACGGCGATGAGTCACTGGGCAGCGTCGCCACCATCATCCAGATGGCGCGCGCGGGTTCGATACAGGGCGCGAATCTCAAAACCATCAAGCTGGGTGGCGTCAGCGCCACGGTGCATGCGATGTCGGTGTGCGCGGCGCTGGGGCTGAACATCAACCTCGCGTGCAAAGTCGCCGAGACCAGCGTGGGTGCGGCTACCATTATTCATCTGGGCTGCGTGGCGCCGAACGTGAACTGGGGTGTCAGCATCACCAATCACTATCTGGTGGATGATATCGTGAAGAACCCGATCGTCATCAGTAACGGCGCGATGTCACGGCCCACGGGCGCGGGGCATGGGGTTGAGGTGGATGAGGCGCAGGTGGCGCGGTATCGGGTGAAGTAAAGATTTGCGCCAAATGTTGAGCGGGAATGACGGTGATGGTGGTGCGACACGGTTGGTATTCGAATACTAATTGTAAATATCTGTTTTTAAAGGAATTTCTGTGATAGACCTCTACACCTGGCCCACACCCAATGGCCGTAAAGTACACATCATGCTCGAAGAAACCGGGCTGCCGTTTACCGTGCATCCGGTCAATACCCGCGCGGGCGATCAATTCAAGCCCGACTTTTTGAAGATCAGCCCGAACAATAAAATTCCCGCGATCATTGATCGCAACGGCCCCGGCGACAAACCGTTCGCGCTGTTTGAATCGGGCGCGATCTTGATTTATCTCGCTGAAAAATCCGGCAAGTTTTTGCCCTACGAACCCGCCGCGAAATACACCACCCTGCAATGGCTGATGTTTCAGATGGGCGGCGTCGGGCCGATGTTCGGTCAGGCCGGGCATTTTCGTTCCTACACCAAGGAGCCGCAGCCCTACGCTATAGAGCGTTACACCAACGAGGTGAATCGCCTGCACAAAGTGATGAACGAGCAGCTCGGCAAAACCGCCTATATCGCCGGCAACAAATACACCATCGCCGACATAGCCACCTGGCCGTGGATCATCAACCCGGAGCGGCGCGGCGTCGATATGGCGCTGTACCCGAACGTGCAGCGCTGGTTCGAAGAAATCCTCGCGCGTCCGTCGGTGCAGCGCGGGCTTGCGCTGCTGGCCGATGAACGCAAGGCGCGCGTGAAAAAATCGCTCCTCCAACTCTCACCGAAAAAAGGAAACGCGCTGTTTGCTGAATTCGAGACGCAAGTCCGCGCCGAGGTGGACAGATCCGCGGGCGATGAAGCGAAAGAGGAAGCGACGCTCGGTGCGGAAAATATTCCTAC
>CAWUUY010000206.1:0-29772 GCA_963924885.1 uncultured Burkholderiales bacterium
GTGTGTTTGAACGTCGGTTGCATTCCATCGAAGGCGCTGCTGCACGTGGCGAAAGTGATTACCGAGGCCGACGAAGCCGCGCACACCGGCATTACTTTCGGCAAGCCCGTCATCGACATCGACAAACTGCGCGCGTGGAAATCCGGCGTGGTGGGCAAGCTCACCAAAGGTTTGTCGGGTCTGGCGAAGCAACGCAAGGTGCAGGTGGTGACCGGGCGCGGTGAATTTTCCTCGCCCAACACGATCAAGGTTGAAACCGCCGAGGGCGTGAAGACCATCGCGTTTGAAAACTGCATCATCGCCGCCGGTTCGTCGGTGGCGCGCATTCCGGGCTTTCCGTACGACGACAAACGCATCATCGATTCCACCGGCGCGCTCGAACTTGCGGAGATTCCCAAGCGCCTGCTAGTGGTGGGCGGCGGCATCATCGGTCTGGAAATGGCCACGGTGTATGACGCGCTGGGCAGCAAGATTACCGTGGTCGAGTTGATGGACGCGCTGATCCCCGGCGCGGATCAGGACATCGTGCGCGTGCTGCAAAAACGCATCGCCAAGCGTTACGAGAAAATTCTGCTGAAAACCAAAATGTCCAAAATCGAGGTGCTGAAAGAAGGCCTCAAAGTCACATTCGACGTCGGCGGCACGCAAAGCACCGACACCTTCGATGCCATCCTGATGGCGGTAGGTCGCCGCCCGAACGGGCGCGAGATCAAGGCCGAGGCCGCCGGTGTCACCGTGAATGAACGCGGCTTCATCCCCGTCGATAAACAAATGCGCACCAACGTGCCACACATTTACGCCATCGGCGACGTGTGCGGCGAACCGATGCTGGCGCACAAGGCCACGCACGAAGCCAAGATCGCCGCCGAAGTGATTGCCGGGCACAAGGCGTTTTTCGATGCGCGCACCATTCCGTCGGTGGCCTACACCGATCCGGAAATCGCCTGGATGGGTCTCACCGAAACGCAGGCTAAGGCGCAGGGCATCGAGGTCGAAAAAGCCGTGTTCCCGTGGGCTGCCAGCGGCCGCGCGCTGTCCACCGGACGCGACGACGGCATGACCAAGCTCCTGCTCGATAAAACCACGCGCCGCGTACTGGGCGCTGCCATTGTCGGCGTGAACGCGGGCGAACTCATCGCCGAGGCCGTTCTCGCGCTGGAAATGGGCGCGGACGCGGCTGACCTGTGCCTCACCATCCATCCGCATCCCACGCTGTCGGAGACAGTGGCTTTTGCCGCTGAAATCGCGGAAGGGTCGATTACCGATCTGTATTTCCCGAAGAAATAACCTGCGTCCATCGCCTTGAACGATCCCCTCCATTTCCGAGCGGTACGCACCTCCTTTACCGAGAACGACCGGCAGGCGCTTCGCATCAAGCGCTTTTTGCTCGCGGTCGCCACGTATGGATTTGCCGTCGCGGCGGCAGGTTTGGGCGCTTGGCTGGATCTGTGGAGCACAAAGGTATTTTTCATCTACTCGGCACTCGTCATCGCGGTTAACGCGGCGTTCTACGGCGTGTTCGTGTCGGGCCTCAATCAGCGGATGGGTGACCCCAGCCTGACGATGCTGCAAATACTTGCCGGCACCGTCTTGCTGATGTTCATGGTCTACCACGCGGGTGCCGTTCGCGGCGCAGTGCTGCTATGGGTGCTCCTGATTTTTATGTTCGGCGTGTTCCGTTTAAACACACGGCAACTGTCGGTGCTCGCAGGCATCACGTGGGCCGCTCACGGACTTACGCTGTATATCGCTTACCACTATCAACCCACGCCGTTCGACAACGGGCAGGAACTGTTTCGGTGGTTCGCGCTGGGGGGCGTGATGACATGGTTCACGTTCATGGGGGGATACATCAGCGCCATGCGCTCGCGCATGCGCAAGAGCGAAGCCTTCTACCGCACCATCTGGGAAACTGCCAGCGACGCCATCATCATTGTCAATGACGCAGGCGACATCGAATACGCGAATCCGGCGGTAACCACGGTATTCGGCCGCGAACCTGGCGCGTTGGCCGGGACGCCCGTTTTGCCGCTGCTGTCACCACGTGCGCGTGAAGGGCGTGACGCCACCTTCCAGCAGTTTATGAAATCCTGTGGCAAATCCGCCAGCGAGTGGAGCCGCATGGAAATATGTTTCATGCATGCGCAAGGACATGAGTTTTCGGCCGAGGTGTCCGCCGCGGAAATGCAGGTCGATAGCCGCCGCGCGTTTTTATTTTTCATACGCGACATCACCGCGCGCAAGGAGGCGGAGCGTGCGCTGGTTGCTGCACGAACCGCCGCCGAGGCGTCGAGCGCTGCCAAGACGCAGTTTCTCGCCAATATCAGTCATGAAGTGCGCACACCCATGACTGGCATAATCGGCATGGCAGACATCCTGCTGCGCGACTCGCCCAACCCGCAACAACGCGACGCCATTGAAACCATCCACCGCTCCGGACAGGATTTGCTACGCCTGCTAAACGATGTTATCGATTTTTCGCGTATCGAGACCGGCGAACTTGGCATCCAGCACAACGCCTTCGAACTGGCGCCGGCAGTGCGCGATGTCGCCAAGCTTTTCGAGACGCGAGCCCGCGATAAATCGTTGCGGCTATCGGTTACCTTAGCACCGGAACTGCCGCCCGTGGTGACCGGCGACTCGACTCGTTTACGTCAAGCGCTGACCCATCTGCTGTCCAATGCGGTTAAATTCACCGAACGGGGCGAGATAGAAGTTGTTGTGAGCCCCGCCGGAACCGACTGCGTGCGTTGCCAGGTGCGCGACACCGGCCCCGGCATCCCCCCGGCGCAACAGGAACGTATTTTTGATGTGTTTACGCAGGGCGACGGCTCGCGGACGCGGCGTCATGGCGGATCGGGTCTGGGGCTCGCCCTCGTGCGCAGCTTGGTGACGCTGATGAAAGGGGAAACCGGGTTCGAAAGCACGCCCGGCCAAGGATCACTATTCTGGGTAACCCTGCCATTACCTCGCGCTGGTGGCCTATCCGCCGCCGCCACCGCGGCGCCCTCGGCACCACCGCAATTTGCCGGAAAAAAAGTCTTGTTGGCGGAAGATAACGCCGTCAACGCGAAAATCGGCACCGCCATGCTCTCCGCCCGCGGCATCACGGTCACACACGCAGCCGATGGCGAAAAGGCGGTGAACCTATTCAGCGAGCAGTGCGACGCGCCTTTTGATCTGATATTGATGGATTGTCAAATGCCGGTCATGGACGGTTTCGAGGCCGCGCGCCGCATACGCGCACTTGAACAAGCCGGCAACCTGCGACGCACGCCGATCTCGGCGTTTACCGCGCACGCGTTTGCAGGCTACCGCGAAGAGTGCTTAGCGTCAGGGATGGATGATTTCATCACCAAACCGAAACAGGCGTCCACGTTCGACACCTTGCTGGCGAGCTGGCTGGCGACCACGCCTGCCAATTGACACATCTTTTTTCAACCAACACTGCCCATGAAACTTCCCCTTGAAGGCGTCAAGGTTCTCGACTTGACGCACGCGCTCGCCGGCCCTTTTTGCACCACCATGCTCGCCGACTACGGCGCGCACGTGATCAAGCTCGAAGCCTTCGGCGCGGGCGATATCGCGCGCACCTGGGGCACGCCCTTGCCCGGAGGCGAAACCGCATACTTCGCCGCGCTCCACCGCAATAAAAAAGGCATCGAGGTCGATCTCAAGCACCCGCGCGGCAAGGCCATTTTTTTCGATCTGGTGGAGCGCTGCGATATCGTGATCGAAAATTTCCGCGTCGGCACGCTGCAAAAGCTCGGCCTTGATTACGACAAGGCGAAAGCGCGCAACCCCGGCATCATCTATTGCGCGATTTCCGGTTTCGGCCAGAGCGGGCCGTACAAAGATCGCGCGGCGCTTGACCTGATCTTGCAGGCCGAGTCCGGCATGATTAGCGTCACCGGCGAACCGGGCGGACGCGGCGTGCGCTGCGGCGTGTCCATCGCCGATCTCACGGCGGGAATGAATGCCGCGTTCGGCGTCATGGCCGCGCTGCGCGTCAAGGAAAAAACCGGTCGCGGGCAGCGGGTAGACGTATCGATGATGGAAGGCCAGATGTCGCTTTTGAATACCATCATCGGCAGTTACCTCGCGGATGGCAAAATTCCCACGCCGATGGGCACCGCCTACAACGCACTGACGCCGTACCAGACGTTTCGCAGCAGCACCAAGGATTTCGCGCTGGCGGTGGGCAGCGAAAAACTGTGGAAGACCTTCTGTCCCGCCATCGGTCATCCGGAACTCACCGACGATCCGCGCTACGCCAACAATCGCGCGCGCATGAAAAATCGCGACACGCTGATACCCTTGTTGCAGGAGATTTTCCTTACGCGCACGTTCGACGAATGGGAAAAAATCCTACTCGGCGGCGGCATTCCGTTCGGCGCGCTGAACAATATCGCGCAGGTGACCGAGCACCCGCAGGTCAAGGCGCGCGGCTCGATGGTCGAGATCAATCACCCCAGGGTCGGCAAGACACGCATCGTCGGGCCGGTGGCAAAACTGTCCGAGACGCCGGCCACCATACGCACTATGTCTCCTTCGCTGGGCGAGCATACCGAGGAAATTCTGCGCGAATTTCTCGGACTCGCGCCGGAGGCAATCGCTGAACTGCGCGCGGCCGGCGTGATCACCAGTTGTTAGCGTTGTTGCTTGTCACGGCTTCGGCGCGAGTCCTATGGCCTGCATGAACTCCAGTTGCTGCACGCGCCGCATGGCGAGGTGCTTGGCGTAATCCACGCTGCCCATCCACAGGTTTTCCCAGAAATGTTTGGCGGTGTGATCTTTCCACTCCGGGCTTTTGTAGACTTTGTCGAGCTGCGCCTCCAGATGCGCGGCGGCTTCTTTTGACACGCCCGCGGCCATCGCAAAGCCGCGTCCGGTGCCCAGATGGATGTTGTAACCCAGTTCTTTCAGCGTCGGCACATCTGGCACGACCGACATGCGCTGGCCCGCGCTCACCGCCAGCACGCGCAGTTTTTTGGATTCGACCGCCGACACCGCCTCGCTGATATTCTCGGTGGAGAAATGCGTGTGCCCACCCATCACCTGCATGATGGCTTCGGAGCCGCTTTTGAACGACACAGTTCTGAATTTCACGCCGGTCTCGCGCTCAATCAGCCACACCAGCAGTTGCGCTGATCCACCGGGCGAGGTAATGCTGGCGGTCACCGCGCCGGGATCGCGGCGGGCGGCGTCGATAAATTCCTTGAACGTTTTATAAGGCGCATCGACAGACACCATCAGCGCCTGCGGGTCCTGCGCCAGAAACGCAATCGGCGTGAAATGCTCCGGCCCCAGTTGCAGATCGGGCCGCAAGCCGACGGTGAGCATGGTCAAACTCGCCACCGCCATCACCGTATGCGGGTCGCCACGCTTGCTCTTCACATGCGTATAGGCAATCACCCCGCCGCCGCCGGGCCGGTTGGCCACGTTGATCGGCTGGGTGATCCACTTATTACGCGCGAGGATGTCGGCCACCACGCGCGCAAGTATGTCGGTGCCGCCGCCGGGCGAGGTATGCACCACGAATTCCATCGGGCGCGAGGGGAACGATTGCGCGAATGCGCCGGCCGCGCAACCAACGGCAAAAATAACAACGCTCAACCAACGCGGCATGGATTTCATCAGGGTAGCGCCGCTTAGTTCTTGATCAGACCAATGTGCGACAGAAAGCCGCGAAACTCTTCACGCCGCGAATCAAGGTATTTACGGAACTGCGCGCCGTCGAGGTAGTTTTCTTCGAAGTTATTGTTCGCGGAATACTCTTTCCAGATCTTTGAATCCATCGCGCGGCGCAGCATTTTTTCCATGTTAACCACAGCCTCGCGTGGCACGCCGGCGGGCATCGCCACCCCGCGCCCGGTGCCGACAACGATGGGATATCCCAGTTCCTTCATGGTGGACACGTTGGGCAGCACCGCCATGCGCTTTTCGCCGGTGACCGCCAGCACGCGTATTTTTTTTGATTCGAGGTGTGCGGCAATTTCGCTGAGGTTCTCGGTGGTGAGATGGATGTGCCCGCCGGCCACCGCTGTTCCCGCCTCGGAGCCGCTCTTGAACGATACGTATTTGAATTTCGCGCCGGTTTCTTTTTCGAGCATGTATTGAAACAGCCGCCCGGAGCCGGTAGCGGACGCAATCGCGCTCACGAGGGTATTCGGCTCACGCTTGGCTGCGTCGATCAGTTCCTTGACGTTGGTGAACTTGCCGTCGCCGGAGACCGCGACCACTTGCGGATCCATCGCCAGAAACGCCACCGGGGTAAAGTCGTCGAGTGAAAAGCCGAGATCGGGCCGAGTCAACGCCGACATGAAAGTGCCGGTCGCCACCGCAAGCAGCACGTGCGGATCGCCACGCTTGCCCTTGACGTAGCTATACGCAATGGCGCCGCCGCCACCGACACGATTGGAAATGATCGGCTGCTGCGTGACTATTTTTTCGCGCACTAAAATTTCGCCCATCAGCCGCACAAACTGGTCGGTGCCGCCGCCCGGCGCGGTGTGCGCAACGAGTTCCAGCGGCTGTGTAGGGAAACCCTGTGCTGTCGCCGGCGCAACCGTTGCCGCAACAGCCAGTAGCACCGACGTTTGAACAAACAAGACTGTATATTTCATGGCGCCTCCGTTGTTGTTGTTCAAAGTGTAGCCGCATGTCGCATCAGCGAGAAGCCGCGTTTTAATCGTTGTTTTTGTTGCCCTTTTCAGGGACATTGCAAAAGCGTAGTATTACCGCCACTTTACCTTCCCGCCGTCTCGGTGGTGTATTAAATTTATAAATAAAAACAAGTAGTTACATTACAAAGCCATCACCCCGGAGCGCTGATTGAAACCCACTGATATTTCCCATCCCGATTACTTTCATAAAGTGGTCGATTGCCAGTATGCGTGCCCCGCGCATACCCCTGTTCCCGAATACATCCGCATGATCGCGGCAGGCAAGTACGACGATGCCTACATGGTTAACTGGAAATCGAACGTCTTTCCCGGCATTCTGGGGCGCACCTGCGACCGCCCGTGCGAACCCGCCTGCCGCCGCGGGCGCGTCGAGGAGGGCAACATCGAGATGCGCAAGCCCACCGAACATGGCGAACCCAAGCCGGAGCCGGTGGCGATTTGCCGCCTGAAGCGCGTCGCGGCAGACAACAAAACCAAAGAGGCGGTTGCCAAGCGCATGCCCAAGGCCCCCGCCAAAACCAACGGCAAACGCGTCGCCTGCATCGGCGCAGGCCCCGCGTCGCTTACGGTGGCGCGTGATCTGGCGCCGCTGGGCTATCAGGTCACGATTTATGAAGCGGATCAAAAAGGCGGCGGCTTCATGCGCACGCAGGTGCCGCGCTTTCGTTTGCCCGAGGAAGTGATCGACGAAGAAGTCGGCTACATCCTCGACATCGGCAACGTGGAATTGAAATCCGGCAAAACCGTGGATAGTTTGAAATCCGTGCTGGCCGAAAACTACGACGCGGTATTCGTCGGCACCGGCGCGCCGCGCGGGCGTGATCTGGATGCGCCCGGCCGCAAGGAAGCCGCGGCCAACATTCACATCGGCATTGATTGGCTGAACAGCGTGTCGTTCGGCCACACCACGAAGATCGGCAGAAAAGTCATTGTGCTCGGCGGCGGCAACACCGCGATGGATTGCTGTCGCTCCTCCAAACGTCTGGGCGGCGAGGAAGTCAAAGTGATCGTGCGCTCCGGCTACGAGGAAATGAAAGCCTCGCCGTGGGAAAAAGAAGACGCAGTGGACGAAGGCATTCCGATTCTGAATTTCATGGTGCCCAAGGCGTTTATCCACAGCAACGGCAAACTCACCGGCATGACGTTTGATAAAGTCAAAGCCGAGTACGACGCCAAGGGCAGGCGCAACCTGGTGCCCACCGGCGAGCCGGAGCAATTGGTTGAATGCGATGACGTACTCGTCGCCATCGGCCAGGAAAACGCGTTCCCGTGGATCGAGCGCGACATCGGCCTCGAATTCGATAAGTGGAAAATGCCCGTGGTGGATCAAGTCACCATGCAATCCACCAACCCGAAAGTATTTTTCGGCGGCGACGCGGCCTTCGGCCCCAAAAACATTATCTGGGCGGTGGCGCACGGCCATGATGCGGCGGTGTCCATCGACAAATTCTGTCAGGGCAGCGACCTCACCGATCGTCCCGATCCGATGACCAATCTGATCTCGCAAAAGATGGGCATCCACGAGTGGAGCTACGACAACGATATCTCCGAGCAACTGCGTAACCGCGTGCCGTGGAAAGATAAAAAGATCACCCTGAAAGACATCAAGGTCGAGGTCGAACTGGGCTTTGATGCTAAATCAGGCTTTGCCGAAGCGCAGCGTTGCCTGAACTGCGACGTGCAAACCGTGTTCTCGGAAAAGCTCTGCATCGAGTGTGATGCCTGCGTCGATATCTGCCCGATGGATTGCATCACCTTCACGCCCAATGCCGAAGAGGACGAACTGCGCGCGACATTGAGCGCGCCGTCGCTGCACGCCAAGACGCAGGATTTGTATATCTCGGAAACACTCAAGATGACCGGGCGCATCATGGCCAAGGACGAAGACGTGTGCCTGCACTGTGGCCTGTGCGCCGAGCGCTGCCCCACCGGCGCGTGGGACATGCAAAAGTATCTGATCGAGATGACGCACGCTGGGCCGGGCTGCCACAAAGGCAAAGCACCGCAGAAAAAAGCGGCCTGAAATAAAAAACTCCCCACTCGTCATTCCCGCGCAAGCGGGAATCCATAACACAGCGCCCTATGGCACGCCTTATGGATTCCCGCCTGCGCGGGAATGACAGGGTTGGTTATTGATCTGCCGAAGTCATATAAATTATTGAATTAAATAAAATACTTACATGAAACCCATCACCGCCACCAACGACTTCGTTGTTAAATTCGCCAACGTCAACGGCTCCGGCTCGGCGTCGGCGAACGAGCTGTTTGCGCGCTCGATACTGCGCATGGGCGTGCCGGTCAGCCCGCGCAATATTTTCCCCTCCAACATTCAGGGCTTGCCCACGTGGTACGAAGTGCGCGTGACCGAAGCCGGTTATCTCGGCCGGCGCGGCGGCGTGGACATGATGGTGGCGATGAACCCGCAGACCTGGGACAAGGACATCAAAGAGATCGACGCGGGCGGCTACTTGTTTTACGACAGCTCCAAGCCGATGCCGAAATCGAAGTTCCGTGATGACGTCAATGTGATCGGCATCCCGCTCACCGAAATCTGCAACGCGACCTACTCTGATCCGCGCCAGCGCCAGTTGTTCAAGAACATCATATATGTCGGCGCGCTGTCCGCGCTGCTCGACATCGATCCGGCGGAAATCGAAAAACTTTTCACGGAACAATACAAAGGTAAAGAGGCGCTGTTGCAATCGAACTTCAAGGCGCTGAAACTCGGACGCGATTACGCGCTCGAACATCTGTCGTGCCCGCTGGGCATCAAGGTCAAACGCGCCAACAACGTCGGCGACAAAATTTTTATCGACGGCAACAGCGCGGCGGCCTTGGGCGCGGTCTACGGCGGCGCCACGGTATGCGCGTGGTATCCGATCACGCCGTCGTCCTCGCTCGCGGAATCCTTCATCAGCTATTGCCAAAAAATGCGTAAGGAGCCGGAAACCGGCAAGGCGCGTTACGCCATCATTCAAGGCGAAGACGAGTTGGCGTCGGTCGGCATCGCCATCGGCGCGGGCTGGAACGGCTCGCGCTCGTTCACCACTACCTCCGGCCCCGGCATTTCGCTAATGAACGAATTCATCGGCTTGGCCTATTTCGCGGAAATCCCCGTGGTGCTGATCGACGTGCAGCGCGGCGGCCCGTCCACCGGCATGCCCACGCGCACGCAGCAAAGCGATCTGTTGTCGTGCGCGTATGCCTCGCACGGCGACACCAAGCACGTGCTGCTGTTCCCCGAAGACCCGACCGAGTGTTTTGAGATGAGCGCGAAGGCGCTGGATCTCGCCGAGCGCCTGCAAACGCCGATATTCGTGATGACCGATCTCGACATCGGCATGAACACGCGCCTCTGCCGCCCAATGGTGTGGGACGACACCCAAGCCTACGACCGCGGCAAGGTCATGGCCTACGACGCGCTCGAAGCGGGCGCAGATTTTGGCCGCTACAACGACGTGGACGGCGACGGCATTCCTTACCGCACCTACCCCGGCACGCATCCGCAGCACGGCGCGTACTTCACGCGCGGCACCACCAAGGACAAATACGCGCGCTACAGCGAAGCCGGCCCCGATTACATCGAAAACGTCACGCGCTTGCTGCGCAAGTTTGATACCGCAAAAAAACTGGTGCCGCAACCCGTACTGCACAAGGCGAAAGAACCCGCACGCTTCGGCGCGCTGTATTACGGCTCCACCAGCCCGGCGATGACCGAAGCGCTGGACGAACTCGCGGCGCAAGGCATACACGTCGATGCGATGCGTGTGCGCGGCTTCCCGTTTGCAGCGGAAGTGAAAGAGTTTGTGATGTCGCATCCAGGCACGTTCATCATCGAACAAAACCGCGATGCGCAATTCAAAACCATGCTGGTGACCGAAGAGCAGATTAATGTTGACCGGCTGATCTCGGTGCTGCACTACGACGGCACGCCGATCACGGCACGATTTATTTCCGATTACATTGCCAAACATATCGCGGCGCATACCGTGGTCCCTATCCAAACCGGGCGCATCAGCGCCTAATCCGTTCCCCTCTCCCTTCGGGAGACGGGTAAGGGGTGAGGGAAGCCCCCGCACCAAGGAAAAAAATGACCTATATAGCCAAACCCAAACTGCACCACCCCGCGCTGACCAAAAACAGTGTCGGCTACACCCGCCGCGACTACGAAGGCAAAATCTCCACGCTGTGCGCGGGCTGCGGGCACGATTCCATCAGCGCCGCCATCGTGCAGGCCTGCTGGGAACTCGACATCCAGCCGCATCGCGTCGCCAAGCTCTCCGGCATCGGCTGCTCGTCGAAAACACCGGATTACTTCCTCGGCAACTCGCACGGTTTTAACAGCGTGCATGGCCGCATGCCCTCGGTGCTGACGGGTGCCAACCTCGCCAACCGCGAATTGATCTACATGGGCGTCTCCGGCGACGGCGATTCGGCTTCCATCGGCATCGGCCAATTCGCCCACGCCATGCGCCGCGGCATCAACATGGTCTACATCGTCGAGAACAACGGTGTCTATGGCTTGACCAAGGGCCAGTTCTCTGCCACCGCCGACAAAGGCAGCAAATCCAAGCGCGGTATCGTCAACTCCGACGAACCGCTCGACATGATCGGCATGGCCCTGCTGCTAGGCGCAACATATGTGGCGCGCAGCTTCTCCGGTGACAAAAAACAACTGGTGCCGCTAATCAAGGGCGCGATGGAGCACAAGGGCGCGGCCTTCATCGACGTAGTGTCGCCGTGCGTAGCGTTCAACAACCACGCCGGCTCCACCAAGAGCTACGAATACGTGCGCCAGCACAACGAAGCGGTGAACCGCCTCGACTTCATCGAAAGCCGCGAAGAAATCACTGCTGACTACGCGCCAGGCGAAACCATCAATGTCACCCAGCACGACGGCAGCGTGATGCGCCTGCACAAACTCTCGGATGATCACGATCCCACCAACCGCATCAAGACCATGAACTACGTGCAGGAACATGCTGCCAAGGGCGAAGTGGTTACCGGGCTGCTGTATATCGATCCCAGTGCGGTGGATATGCATGAGCATCTGAATACGGTGGCTACGCCGCTGAATCAACTCACCGCCAAGGAGTTGTGCCCCGGTGCCACAGCACTGGATCGGATTAACGCCAGCCTGCGGTAGCCGTCTATAAGAATATGGTTTTTAAACAACAAAATCCTGGCGCCTGCCGGGATTTTTTTCGTCAAGCTATTGACGAGAATTTTTACGGCGGTAGAATTCGCGCCTCATTGAATTCGCGGCTTGTCGCGCGGCACGGTTTCGCGGCAGGTTTTTTATCAACGCAGCAGACTTATAAGGACTCCAGATGACGGCAGTAACGCACCACTCGCGCTGACCTTTCAAGACTTCCCTGGTTTGAGAGGATCGGTTACCTCCAAGCCAAGGCCACAGTCTTGCGGCGCCTGCCGTCTCGTCCTGTCAAAGCCCTGGTGATTACACCCAGGGCTTTTTTCATTCAAGGACTAGAAAATGGGCATCCAGATTACGCTCAACAAAGGCCGCGTACCGATAAAGGTGTGGACGCAGGACATTGAGTACGAAGCAATACGGCAGTTGGTAAATGTGTCGCAACTGACTATCGTTCACGGCCATATCGCGGCCATGCCGGACGGGCATGCGGGCATCGGCGCGACGGTGGGTTCGGTGATTCCGACGCTGTCGGTCATTATTCCGGCTGCGGTGGGCGTGGATATCGGTTACGGCATGAACGCGGTGCGTTTGTCGATGCAGGCATGGGCGCTACCGGATAACCTGCATCGCATCCGCGGCGCGATCGAGGCGGCGGTGCCGGTGGGGTTTTCGCAACACGAGGCGAGCAAGGTGCGCGGCTCGCGGCATGCGCGCACGGCGCATGCGCTCGATCAGCGCCTCGACGCCATCGTGGGCAAGCACCCGGGTTTGATAAAAATGCAAAAGCGTTTCAACAAAACCTGGGTGTGCCAATTGGGCACGCTGGGCGGCGGCAACCACTTTATCGAACTGTGTCTTGACGAGGCGCAGAACGTGTGGGTGATGCTGCACTCAGGCTCGCGCGGCATCGGCAATTGCATGGGCCGCTATTTCATCGAGGCAGCGAAGAAAGACATGCGGCGCCACAAAGTGAATCTGCCGGACGCCGATCTCGCGTACTTTTCCGAAGGGTCGGTGTGGTTTGATGATTACGTCGAGGCAGTGGACTGGGCGCAGGATTACGCGCTGCTCAATCGCGCCGAGATGATGCGCCTGGTACTCGAAGTGCTGGAGCGCGAGCTCTCGCCGCGCATCAACGCGTGGCAGGTGCTGGGCGAGGCGATCAACTGCCATCACAACTACGTGCAGCGCGAGTGGCACTTTGGCGAGAACCTGTTCGTCACGCGCAAGGGCGCGATCAGCGCACGCGAGGGCGAGCTGGGCATCATCCCCGGCAGCATGGGCGCGAAGTCGTTCATCGTGCGCGGCCTGGGCAACGCGGAGTCGCTGTGTTCGTGTTCGCACGGGGCTGGGCGGCGCATGAGCCGCACGCTACCAAGCGCAAGTTCAGCCGCGAGGACCTGGAAGCGCAAACGCAAGGCATCGAATGCCGCAAGGACGGCGGCGTGCTGGATGAAATCTCCAGCGCCTACAAGGATATCGACGCCGTGATGGCCAACCAGTCGGATCTGGTCGAGGTGGTACACACCTTGAAACAGGTTCTCTGCGTGAAAGGGTGACACCATGAAAATCGTCAATCCCCTGCTGATGCGCCAGGTCGCCAAGGTCATGAAACCGCGTAATCCCGTGCTCGCCGCGCTGAAGAATCGCAGCGGCGGCGCTGGCGTACACATGAAGTCGCGCGGCGCGTTGCGGCGTGCGGAAAACATGGCTGTCGCTCGCCTGATTAAAGGAGATCCCCATGCGTGAAGACATGTGTAAAGTCATCGTCGAGCGCCCGCGCCAGGGCAGCCGCATGCGCACGCGCGAAGGCCGGCGCTATCGCGCAAGCGAAGACGTAGCGCCGAAGATCGGCATGAAGCAGGGCTACGTGAACCGCAAATGGCTCAACGAGAACCTTGCGCCGCTAAAGCGCTGGCTGGAGTCGCAGGCCAACCGCCCGTGGGACAAGGTCTACGCGGAACTGTGCGGCAACATCGACCGGCGCAACACCGTGCAGGAACATATCTTTGCGCATATCGACAATTTCGTTGAACGTGAAACGTGGCTGCGCGATGGCAAGGTGTTTGTGTTGACCCGATGGGGACGCGAACTACAAGTGGTGAATGAATCCAACGCCACGTTGTACGTGCATCCGATCACCGGCGTGCTGCTCAAAAACCGCCATCGCATCACCCGCCAACAGCGCAAGGAAACCGCGCAACAGGCCGCCCGCGACGCCCTCGCCGCCAAACGCCGCGACCTCGCGCCATTCGCGCAGCTTCATTGCGTGGAAGGCACTTGGTATCACGCCACTCTTGCACCAGTGGGCAAACCCTTTTCGCAAGACGGCGTAAACGGCGCGCCGGGCAAGTGGATCTATCCGCAACACTGGGACGTGTTGCGCAGGCAAATGATTTGCCGTGATCCGCGCATCAGGCATGGCGGACAACCCGTATTCGCCCTCTACGGCAAACCGGATGTCTATGCCTCGACCAAGCGGCAGTTATCCAGCGCCGAGTTAAAACGACATGCGCTCACCAACCACAGCAACGAATACAACGACGCCGGGACTTCCCGGCGTTTTCATTGGTGCAGGCCGCGTGTTTCGGTAGATGTCATCCGCCGCTGGAAGGCAGCAACACGCGCCTGCGAAAGACATTTTTAAGTATCTGTTTTTAAACAATAAAATATAAACTCTCGCCGGTGGTTTTGCTTGTGCGTCACACTTTGCGCTGACGCGCCTTGGGTGTAATCTCGACCGCTCTACAAAGGGGAGCCATCATGAACAAAAAACCATTGCCACAAGCGGTAATTGCGGCCAGTGAAACTCGCATTGCACCAACGGATACGAAACGCCGCCGCTTTCTGACACACAGCGCCTCGGTCGCGGGCACACTGGCGGCGGGCGGGGTTGCCGCCAACGCCGCCGCGCAGGAAGTGCCGCCGTGGATGAAAACCATGGGCACGCCCATGCGCACGTATGGCACGCCATCTTCATTTGAAAAAGCCGTGCAGCGCCCGTTTGCGTCGGGCTACGCGTCGGTGACGCCCGGTGCCGGATCATCGCGCACACCGCATCAATCGCTCGAAGGCACGATCACGCCAAGTGGCCTGCACTTCGAGCGCCATCACAACGGTGTGCCGGACATCGACCCTTCCAAGCACGAGTTGCTGATTCACGGCATGGTGAATCGTCCGCTGGTGTTTAACCTGGCAACGCTGTCGCGCTACCCGATGATTTCGCGCACGCATTTTGTCGAGTGCGCGGGCAACAGTGGCGCCAATGCGCAGGCAAAACCGGTTCAAGGCACCGCTGGCGGGATACACGGTCTCGTATCAGTGAGCGAATGGACGGGCGTGCCGCTATCGCTGTTGCTCAACGAAGCCGGCATCCAGAGCGGTGCAAGCTGGATCCTCGCCGAGGGCGCGGACGCCGCGGTGATGACTCGCAGCGTGCCGCTCGCCAAGTGTATGGACGACGCGATGGTGGCGCTGTATCAAAACGGCGAGCGCGTGCGGCCGGAGCAGGGTTATCCGATGCGCCTGTTGCTGCCGGGCTGGGAAGGCAACATGAACGTAAAGTGGCTGCGCCGCATCAAGGTTACCAACGAGCCGACGCACACCAAGGACGAGACATCCAAGTATTCCGATTTGCAGCCCGACGGCAAGGCGCGCCAGTTCACCTTTGAGCTGGGCGTGAAATCGATCATCACCTTCCCGTCGTTCGGCCACAAGCTCGACCGGCACGGCCTGTATGAAATCACCGGCATTGCGTGGTCAGGCGCCGGACGCATCGCGAAAGTGGAAGTGTCCACCGATGGCGGAGCAAGCTGGGTCAATGCGCCGTTACAAGGGCCGATATTCTCGAAGAGCTTCACGCGCTTTCGATTACCGTGGGAATGGAACGGCACAGCGGCCACGCTGCAAAGCCGCGCCACCGATGAAAAGGGCAATGTGCAACCAACACGTACCGCCTTTACGTCGCAGTACGTAACCGGCATGAACTATCACAATCATTATATTCAGACTTGGGGCGTCGCCGCCGACGGGAGCATCAGCAATGTTCATGCATAATAAAATTAAAGTGTTAGGCAGCTTGATCGCTGCGGCACTGGTTGCGGCCTGCGCCACGCCGGACGACACAGCCAACGTCACGCCCACGCGCGGCCCGAACCTCGGCGCAACGCCCTCCGCCGCGATGCTGGCGGCGATGGACATCAGCATTCCGCCCAGCGGCGCGGGGCTGCCCGCCGGCAGCGGCAGTGTGGCGCAAGGTGAAAAAGTCTACGCCGCCAAATGCCAAACCTGCCACGGCGCCAAGGGCGTGGGCAAACCCGCCGACCCGCTGGCCGGCGGCATCGGCTCGCTTGCCTCGGGCAAACCGATGCGCACCGTCGGCAGCTATTGGCCTTACGCTACCACGCTGTTTGATTACACGCGCCGCGCCATGCCCACCACGCAACCGATGTCGCTCTCCAACGAAGAAACCTACGCGGTGACGGCCTATGTGCTGCACCTGAATGGCATCTTGCCCGAATCGGCGGTGATGAACGCGCAGACGCTGCCGCAGGTGAAAATGCCCAACCGCGACGGGTTTGTCGACTATTCGAAAAGGTAATTTCGCAGGTACTCCCACGCGAAAGGGAGAGGCATCATGAGCAACGCACCGCGCTTCGAGTTTGATCCGTCCTGGCCCAAGCCCCTGCCCGCCGGCTGGATCACCGGGCAACTGCCCTGTGTTTATGTCGATCATCACGATAACGTTCTGATCGTCAATCGCGGCAACATCACCGACGAGGAACGCGAGACCTGCATCCAGGCGCCGCCGGTGATGATCTTCAATCAGGCCGGAGAACTGCTGCACGCCTGGGGCGAATGGGACGTGATGCCCTCCACGCCGCATAGTTGCGCCGTCGATCACGACAACCACGTGTGGATCAGTGCCAACGGCGACGGCATGGTACAGAAGTACACCTATGACGGCAAACTGCTGCTGCAAATCGGAACCAAAGGCGTGTTCGACAGCGCCGATGGCAGCAAGCGCGGCCCCGGCGCCAACGCCGCGCTTGACCGGCTCAACAAACCCGCGGGTATTGCCTGCGATCCGTACAACGGCGACGTGTATTTCGCCGATGGTTACGGTAACCGGCGCGTGGTGGTGTTCGACAAGCACGGCAAATTTCTGCGCCAGTGGGGCCGGCAGGCGACGCCGGAGGAAATGGAGACCGGCGTCGGCGGCGTGTTTGCCGGTGTGGTGCATAGCGTGGAAATCAGCAAGCAGGGTTTGGTGTACGTGGGTGACCGGCAGGGCGACCGCGTGCAGGTGGTTGACAAGATGGGACATTTCCAGCGCAATATCTGGGTGCGTACCGGCACGCCGACATTGCCGGACAAACGCGGCACGGCATGGTGGACGGCGTTCTCGCCCGATGCTGAACAGAAATACCTGTACGTGATGAACGGCCGCAACGAGCAGGTACACATACTCGATCGCGCCAGCGGAGAAATTCTTTCCAGTTTCGGACGGCCCGGACATCAGCTTGGCGATTTCACTCACGGCCACAGTCTCGCTGTCGACAGGCGCGGTAACCTGTATGTCGCGGAAACCAACTGGGGCCGGCGCGTGCATCGATTCCGTCTTATTGCTTAACCTCCGGAGGCGCCATGAAAACGCTGAAACAGTATGCCTTTCCACTGCTCGCATTGATCTTCGCCGCCCACGGTGCTTTCGCCCAAGGCTGGAAGCCCGACCGCAACGTTGAACTGGTGCTGCCGGCCTCGCCCGGCGGCTCCAACGACATCGCGGGCCGCACCATCCAGAAGGTATGGACCGATCTCAATCTGCTGCCGGTATCCAGCTCCGCGGTCAACCGCAGCGGCGGTGAACACAACGTCGCCTATACCTATGTGGCGCAGCGCGCGGGCGACGCGCACACGCTGGGGCTGGTGTCCACGCCGATGCTGGTGAACCAGATTGATGGCCGCGCGCAGCTCACGCACAACGATGTGACGCCCATCGCCTACCTGATTACCGAGCCGATGATCGCGGTGACGCGCGCGGATTCGCCGCTGAAAACTGGGCGCGACGTGGTCGAGGCGCTGCGCAAAAATCCCGGTGCGCTATCCATCGCGCTTACCAGTAGCGGGCATCGCGTATCGATCGGCATGCCGCTGCTCAAGGCCGGGATTACATTAAAAGGCGTGCGCATGCCCGCGTTCAAGGGCGGCGGCGAAACCGTGACCGCAGTGCTGGGCGGCCACGCCGATCTCCTGGTGACCTCGGTATCGACCAGCGTGCCGCACATCGCTTCCGGCAAGATGCGCGGCCTCGCGGTCAGTTCCACCAAGCGGCTGGGCGGCGCACTGGCGCAGGTGCCGACGTGGCAGGAACTGGGGTATACCAGCTCGGGATCATGGAAAGGCATTATGGGGCCCAAAGGACTCACCCCGGCGCAGGTCGCCTACTGGGAAGACATCGTGCGCCGGACCGCGCAGAGCGAAGAGCTCAAGCAATACGCCGAACAGAATCAATGGATCATCGAGTTCAAGGGCTCGGCGGATATGCGCAAATGGCTGAACGAGGAATTCGTCGCGCTAAAATCCACCATGACCGAGCTGGGCCTGGTGAAGCAATCGCAATAACACCACACGCTGGAAGCAAGGCATGAGCATCAAAGTATGCAAGTTATCGTACGCGCTCGGCGCGGAAGTCTGCGACATCGACGTCACCGCGCCCATGAGCGAAACCGCCTTCGGCGACATTTATCAGGCGTTTCTTGATCACGGCATTCTGCTGTTCCGCGATCAGGACATCACGCGCGAGCAGCACATCGAGTTCAGCCGCCGCTTCGGCGAGCTGGATCAACACGAGGCGCTGCCGCTGGATCGCCATCCGCAATACCCCGAGCTGCTGCTGGTAACCAATGAACCGAACGCCGACGGCACGCCGTCGAACTCGCGCTACACCGGGCGCCAGTGGCATTCGGATATGTCGTTTACCCAAGTGCCGTCGCTCGGCTCGCTCTTGAAAAGCTGGACGGTGCCCGAAGTCGGCGGCGACACGCTATTCGCCAACATGACTCTCGCCTACGACACACTGTCGGAAGGCATGAAAAAACTCATCGCTGATCTGCATGGCGTGCATCTGTCCGGCACGCGCAAGATCAACCACGCGCTCACCGGCGAAGCGCGCGCCGAACAACAGCGCCAACTGAATCCGCCCATCGCGCAGCCGGTGGTGCGCGCGCATCCAGAGACAGCGCGCAAAGCGTTATACCTCGGCGAAAAGGTCAAACGCTTCGACGGCATGACCGAAGCAGAAAGCCAGCCGCTAATTCAATACTTGAACGCGCACGCCACCAAACCCGAGTTCGTTTATCGCCACCAGTGGCGCAAGAACGACATCGTGGTGTGGGATAACCGCTGCACCATGCACCAGGCGCTGGGCGATTTTGACGAAACCCAGCGGCGGCACATGGAGCGCACTACGGTGCTGGGCACGCCGTCGGGTTATGTGGTGGCGGGGGGATGATGAAAACTTTTCTTGCAGTCGTTACGTCATTCGTTTGTTGCATTGCCATCGCCTCCGCCGCGGATTACCCCAACCGCCCGCTGCGCATCATCGTGCCGTTCACCGCAGGCGGCTCCACCGATGTGCTGGCGCGCATGATTGGCAAAAACCTCACCGAGGCCTGGGGCCAGCAGGTGGTGGTGGACAACCGCGCGGGCGCCAACGGCGTGATTGCCGCCGAGCTGATTGCGAAATCCAACCCCGACGGCCACAGCCTGCTGATGATCGCCATTGGACACGCGCTGAATCCGTCGCTGAACAAAAAGCTGCCGTACGATTCAGAGAAAGATTTTCAGCCGATCAGTTTGACCGCGGTGCTGCCGCTGCTGCTGGCCGTGCATCCGTCGGTAAAAGCCAACACCGTGCAGGAGTTGATCGCGCTCGCCAAGTCCAGCGCGAAGCCGTTGAACTATGCCTCCGGCGGCATCGGCTCGTCGCAACATCTCGCAGGTGAACTCATCAACACCATGGCCGGCATCAAGATGACGCACGTGCCCTACAAAGGCGGCGGACCAGGGCTCATCGATCTGCTCGCGGGGCAAGTCAATGTGATGGCCTCAACCATCCTGTCGGTTGCACCGCATGGGCGCACCGGCAAGTTGCGCATCCTTGGCATCACCACGGCCAAGCGCAGCCCTGCGTGGCCGGACATTCCCACCGTCGCCGAAGCCGGCATCAAGGGTTACGAATCGATAGCGTGGTACGGCTTGGTCGCGCCTGCGGGTTTGCCGCCGGCAGTGCTCGATAAACTGTCCACCGAGGTTATCAAGGGCACCAAATCCAAAGACATGCAGGACGCGCTGATCAAACAGGGCGCTGATCCGGTGGGTAGCGGGCCGAAGGAATTCGCCGCGTTTCTAAAAGCCGAGACCGTGAAATACGCGCGCGTGGTGCGCGAGGCGGGGATTAAGGCCGAGTAGCAGATATATCATAAGTATTTGTTTTTATTGAATTAAATTAATTCTGTGCCAACCTTCAATTTCGCCATTACGAAAACACCACCGCTTTCATTTTCAGACGCTTGGCGTTGTCGACCATGATCAAATCGAGCGTGGCGATGGTAGTCGCGCCGATCTCATGAGCCACCGCAAAATGCAGTGCGTCGCCCGCCCGCAATCCGTGGCGCGAATCGCGCGCCATGCGGGCGGCGGTTTCGAAAGATTTTCGGCTCACAGCCACCAGGCGCAAACCCGATTGGCAAAACGTTTCAAAGCTGCGCCAAGCGGCCTTTGCGTCCTTGGCGCTGAGCGTCCCGGCGCGTTCCTTGATCGACAGCGCACTGGCAAACTCAGTGATGATCCAATCCGACGACACCACCGGAACCGCACAGGCACTGAACCAGCGATCAACGCTTTCGCTGGATGGCTCCGCCACAAACAAGGGTACCGCCACGCTGGTGTCGAGATAAACCATACGCGGATAACCGATTAGCGATCAGTAACGCGACGACCGGCGTATGCTTTCGACCACCGGCTCGGACACCCGCATGCCTTGCCGCAGCTTGCGCAACCGCCGTAAAAACGCGGCCTTGTCGAACGGCGCGGCGGGCGTGAGCGTGATGGCGCCGGCGGGCGTGATTTCGGCATCGACACTGTCTCCCTGGCGCAGACCGGCCGCGCGCGTGCACTCAACCGGCAGCCGCACCGCCAGACTGTTGCCCCATTTGGCCAGTTGAAGTCTCATGATGTCCTCACTGTAGATACAAGGATATACATTAGTGTAGCCGATTTTCCGGCATTGGCGGTGCCACGTTGCGCACGCGAGACGGGCAAAATGACCGCATACAGGTCATTCTCGAATCATCATAAGTATTTGTTTTTAAACAACTTTAATCAACGCGCACACCAGCAACCTTAATCACCTTCGCCCACTTCGGCAACTCACTGCGGATGTGCGCGGCGAGTTGTTCGGGCGTGCTGCCAATCGATTCAACGCCTTGCGCGGCGAGGCGCTCCTGCATATCGGGCAAACGCAGCGCCCGCAAAAACTCCGTGTTGAGCCGTGAGGTGATTGCTTTCGGCGTGCCTGCCGGTGTGAGTATCGCGTACCACGTCGTCGCATCGAAGCCCGGCAGCGCCGCCGCTTCCGCCACGGTAGGCGTGTCCATCAACGCGGGGGAACGCTTCGCACCCGCCACCGCCAGCGCGCGCATGCGACCGCCCTTGATGTGCGGCAGCGCGCCGGGAATCGTCGGGAACCACAGCGACACCTGACCACTGATGAGATCGGCGGTGGTCTGGCCGATGGTTTTGTACGGCACGTGGGTAATGTCGATGCCGGCCTGCACGCGAAACATTTCCATTACCAGATGGCCGGAACTGCCGCTGCCGGTGGAGGCGTAGTTGATGTGGCCCGGTTTGGATTTCGCCAGCGCGATCAACTCCTTCACGGATTTCGCGCCGAAGCCGGGATACGCCACCAGCACATTCTGCACCGAGGCAAGCAGCGTGACCGGCGCAAAATCGCGCACCGGGTCGTAGGCGATTTTGCTATAGAGCGCGACGTTCACCACCAGCGACGGCGCGCAGATGTAGATAGTGTGGCCATCGGGCGCGGCGCGCGCGGTGATTTCGGCGCTCAAGTTGCCGCCTGCGCCGGGGCGGTTGTCGATCACCACCTGCTGGCCGAGGCTTTCGGTCAACTTTTGCGCGAACTGGCGCGCGAGCAGATCGATGCTGCCGCCTGCCGCGAAGGCGACGACGAAGCGGATCGGTTTGTCGGGGTATGAGGCCGCGTGTGTGGCGCCGCTAATTATCAGTAGCAACAACGCCCTCAAAAATAATTGACGCGCGCCCGGCTTTTGAGTGGGCGCACCATACTCAACCCTGTCATTCCCGCGAAAGCGGGAATCCATACGTGGTCTCAAGTGGCACTGCGTTATGAATTCCCGCTTTCGCGGGAATGACGGTGTTAGTTTTGCGCGTGAATCCAACAGCGCGGGAACCGCCGACCCTTGCAGCGGCCTGAAAAACCAAAATTTATTTCCGCACACCGGGCGTCTCCACTTTTAGTCCCTGCGACCGCCACGCAAGGAACAACTCCAGATCCAGTAAATCCTGCGACCCCGCCGGCGGCAGTTCGGCGCGCACACCGAAAAAACACGCGCGCAGGCGGCGATGCAACGAGCCTACGGTTTGCCACTCCAGCCGATACGCCGGATACGGATTGCCGTGGCCCTGGCTGATGGTGTCGTTCAACAGCTTGCGGCCGAAATTGCGGTCATGGCAGTGCGTGCAGGCAAGATTCATCTGGCCCATGCGCGTGTAGAACATGTCTCGGCCGCGCTCGAAGTCGCGTTGATTTTGCGGGTCTATCGTTACGTTCACCGGCAGGCCGCGCGATTGCAGGCCCACATACGCCGTCAGCGCCAGCAGCTCATCGGATTCGTAGCGCAGCGCCGGGGCTTGCTGGTTGCGCTCGCGGCATTGGTTGATGCGGCCTTCGATGTTGGTGAGCTGTGCCGTGCCGGGATCGATTTTGGGATATCGCGCCGACACGCCCTTCATGCTAGTGCGCGCGTCCTGATGACAACCGGCGCACGATTTTTCGCTCTTGCCCGCCGGCTCGCTCCATAGCTTTTCGCCGCGCGTCACCCACAACATCGCCGGACTGGAAAAATCGTCCTGTTGCAGCGCGCGAATTTCGGCACCGGAGAAGTCGAGGCCGGATTTGAGCGGGTCGGGTCGGCGTGGTTCTGCAGCGGATGCGGGAGCAGTGATCCCCGCCAGGGCCACAAAACACCACAACAGAGGGATGACGCGAAACGTGCTCACTGCAAGACCGTAAGCGTCGCACTCGCCGTGCCTTTTTCGCCGGCGTCGTCCACCCACGAGATTTCCACGTTGCCGCTGTCTTGCGCGACGATGTAGAACTGCAAATACGGATTGGCGGCGATGCCCGAACCCATTTCTGCGCGGAACATTTCCGTACCGTTATAGCGGCACAGCAAATTACTGATGGTGTTTTTGGGAATCACCTTGCCCATGTTGTCCATGCGAAAGCCGGTCTCCATCGGATGCTGGATCGCGATGCGAATTTCAATCACCTCACCGCGCTTGGCTTGCGCGGGGACCAGGAGCCGGGCGACGCTCACTGACTCACCTACGTAATATCCGATGCGTCAAGACACGCGGTCTCGGTGACGATCACATCCGCCGCCGCCGCCCAGAATGATCCATCCGACATTTGCGCCAGCGCCACCACGTGCTGCGCGCCAGCCAAGCGAATGCGCGTGGTCAGCGCCGCGCGCCCGCTGCCGGGCGACATGCCGATTTTGGCGATGATCGGACGCGGGTTTTTTTCAGATAACAAATACAAGGTAGTGACATGATCCGCCGCCGTCATCGGGCTCTCCACCGTGACGGTGAGCGGCACCAGGTGGCCGTTTTCCGCCAGGTGCGGAATATCGAGCTTGACGCGCGCCTCGCGTACCGGCGCGCCTCGCGTGATGTCTTTTAACACCGCCACCAGCACGTCGAGCGGCGGGCGAACGTTGCTGGGCAACTGCGCAAATGCCGCCGGCACCGCAGACAACAGCGCGCCGCTCGCGATGCCGGCGATACCCGTAAGGCCCTTGAGCACGCGCCGTCGTCCGGCGTTTTGATTGCGAATTTTCATTTGAGCGTCAACAAATAGGCTATCACATCTTCTATCTGTTCCCCGGTCAGAACCGGTTTGCCGCGATAAGTTTCCGCCACGCGATTCAAGCCCTCAACTCGGTAATAGGCCGGCATGATCGATTCTTTGTTGAAATACAACGGGTCAACAATACGCGCGCGCATCTGCGCCGCCGTGAGCCGCGTGCCCGTGCCCGACAGCGGCGGCGCGAGATTGCCGAAAAATCGCTCGCCGGTTTCCGGCGCGGCGTGACACAGGATGCAATTGCTGTCGCGGCTCACCAGCAGCTTGCGTCCGCGTTCGGCATCGGGCGTGCCGCCGGCGAGCGGTTGGCGAATTTCGCCGTTGCTTATCTGATACTGCAAACCGCCACTCGGCACGGCACAGCCCGTGGCGAACGCCACCGCAAACCATACCGCCGTAAACCGCATCACGACCGCTGCGGTATACGCCACAGATAGATCGACGAACCGCCCACGGTTTCCGTTTTCTCCGGCGTCCAGTCGCCCATGTCAAACGCGTGCGACACGATGCGCGTGCCGGGTTTGAGTTCCTTCATCAACTTCGGTCGCAACTTGAGATTCAGCCGCGTCAACAAATACAAGGTCACCACGGTGGCTTCGCTGATGTCGGTCTCGAACAGATCGCCTTCGATAAACTTGACCATCTTCTCCGCGCCGGTGCGTTTGGCGAGCTCGCGCGCCTCCTTGATGCGCTCCGGATCGATGTCGATGCCCACGCCGCGAGCGCCAAACTGCCGCGCCGCCGTCACGACAAAACGCCCGTCGCCGCAGCCGAGGTCATAGACGATATCCTTGCTGGTGACTTGCGCGAGTTTCAGCATTTGCGTCACCACATCGAACGAGGTGGGGACGTAAATCACATCGGGGGTACGCTGCGCCAGAAGTTCCAGCGGCATACCTGCCAGCCCGGCGGCGCCAACACTACCCATCGCGCCGAGGAATTGTCTACGCTCCATGATGTGCTCCGGTTAAAATAACCCGTCTATTATGCCCCAGCCCGTGAAAAATAAATATCAATTAAAACAATTAGTTACGTTGAATAAGGGTGTCACTTTCCGCGCCCTGTTTCCGTGGAGTCATCCGCATGACGATTAAGCTCTGGTCGATACTCGGCAATTCCCAAAGGCTCGATGGCGGCGCGATGTTTGGCAACGCGCCGCGCGCGATGTGGTCGCGCTGGATCAAGCCCGACGCCGAAAACCGCGTGCCGCTCGCCTGCCGCGCGCTGCTGGCCACCGGTCTGGGTGAAAACAGTGATAAGCGCGTGCTATTCGAAACCGGCATCGGCGCGTTCTTTGAACCCAAACTGAAAGAACGCTACGGCGTAGTCGAAGACGAACACATGTTGCTCGCCTCGCTCGCCAAGGCGGGGTTTACACACGCCGACATCGACGCGGTGGTGCTGTCGCATCTGCATTTTGATCACGCAGGCGGCTTGCTCGCGCCCTGGCAGGCCGACACGCCGCCACGATTATTATTTCCTAAGGCAAAATTTATCGTCGGACGCGAATGCTGGCAGCGCGCGTTAAAACCCCACCTGCGCGACCGCGCTTCGTTCATCCCCGAACTGCCCGCGCTGCTCGAAGCCTCTGGTCGGCTGGAGATCATCGACGGCGATCAGTCGCCGACGCTGGGGCCGCAAGTGCGCTTTGAATACAGCCACGGCCACACGCCGGGCTTGCTGTTGACGACCGTCGGCGGCAACCATGGCGTCGCGTTTTGCGCCGACCTGATACCGGGCCGCCCGTGGGTGCATGTGCCGGTGACCATGGGCTACGACCGTTATCCCGAAATGCTGATCGACGAAAAAACACGTTTTCTCGATGACAAACTCGCGCGCGGCGTGCGGCTCTATTTCACCCACGATGCCGAATGCGCGATGGCATCGGTGACGCGCGACGCCAACCAGCGTTATGGCGTGACCGACGCGTTGCCAGAACTGAACGGCTTGGCACTCGCGTCAACCTGACTTTCTGAGAAATTACGGCACTTTCACCATATGTCCGCGCGCGGCAATCACCGACGCGCGCAGGTTCAGATACGCCGTATTCGCGCCCGGCCCGTAGCGGCGCGGACTGGGCACCATGGCCGCGAGCCGCGCCGCTTGCATTACGGACAGCCCCGCCGCCGTGCCGCCGAAGTGATAACGCGCCGCTGCTTCTGCGCCGAACACGCCGTCGCCCCACTCGATCACATTGAGATAAATTTCCAGAATGCGCTGCTTGGACATCAGCGTTTCCAGCATCACCGTCACCACGGCCTCCTGACCCTTGCGCCACCACGTACGTTTGCCGGAAAAGAAAAGGTTCTTCGCCAACTGCTGGCTGATGGTGGAGCCGCCGGCGACCAGCGCGCCCTCTTTCCGGTTACGATCCCATGCGACTTTGATGCCGTCCCAGTCAAAGCCGCGGTGTTCGATAAACGTCGAGTCTTCGGCGGCGATCACCGCGCGTTTTAAATGTACGGAAATTTTTTGGTACGGCACCCATTGATGCCGCAGCTTCGCCTTGGGATCATTCTCGCGCAGGATGTCCTGCCGTCCGCGCATGAACGCCGTTGACGAGGGATCGAATTTCACCCAAAAAACAACGTGGCCCAGAAACCACAATTGCACGGCGATGAATGCCGCGATGGTAAACAACAAAAAGCGAACGACCCAGCGCATTACGATGTCGTCGCCTCACGCCGCATCATCTCCATCACCGGCGCGGTTTGCGGACGCACGCGGCGCCAGATGTAAAACGACTCCGCCGCCTGCTCGACCAGCATGCCGAGTCCGTCGGCCACCGTGACGCCGGGCGCCCCGTGTTCCTTGGCAAAGGCCATGAACGATGTAACTTTGCCGTACACCATGTCATACGCCAGCGCACCGTCGTTGAACAAGTCATCGCGCAAATCCGGCATGTCGCCGGTCAGCCCGGCGGAGGTGGCGTTGATGACCATATCGAAGCTCGCGCCGGTTTTTTTCAGCGCATCATACGAGCACGACGACAACGCACAGCGCGCGGTGATGGGCGTAAAGTGTTTCACCAGCGCATCCGCCTTGCTCACGGTACGGTTGACCACCACCAGTGCGCCCGGCGCCTCTTCCAGCAGCGGCCCCACCACACCGTACGATGCACCGCCGGCGCCCATTAACAGTATGCTTTTGCCGCGCAGCGTCACGCGCAGATTTTCCGTGATGTCGCGCACCAGTCCAACGCCATCGGTGTTGTCGGCGGTCATGCCCTGCGCGTCGAAGGTCAGCGTGTTGGCCGCGCCCGCCGACTGCGCGCGCACACTACGCCAGTTGGCCAGCTTGCTGGCCTCGTGCTTGAACGGCAGCGTGACATTCATGCCCTTGCCGCCGCTTTCGCGAAACGCGCCGACGGTCGCGGCAAACGCCGTGGGCTCACAAAAAATGGCCTTATACACAATATCTTGCGCTGTTTGCACAGCGAACGCCGCATGGATAAGCGGCGATTTGCTGTGGGCCACCGGATTACCGATGACGGCATAAGAATCAGACATGCGCGGATTGTAGTGCGGAACGCGTGCGCGGCGTTACTCGGTTTGCAGCCGGTTGGTATTGGTAAAACGCCAGGTGCGGGTGATGTCGATGATATCGGTGTCTTTGGCGATATCCGGCGGGAAGGGCGCGTAGGGCGCGGCCATTTTCACGATCTTGATCGCAGCCTCGTCCAGCACCTTGTGGCCGGACGAGCGGATCATCTCGACTTTTTCGACGGAACCATCGGACTTGATCGCCACTGACAGCATCAGGCTGCCGTAGATCCCTTTGTCCGCCGCAGCCTGCGGATAATTGTGTTCGGATACGCGCTCGATCTTGACGCGCCAGTCCTCGACGTAGCGCGCGAAGCGGTAGGCTTCCGCGCGCGCGCCGACGAATTGCCGGCGCGGTCGTTTTTGGTAAGCGTCCCACTGTTTGGCGATGGCCGCCTCCATGCGCTGAATGGCCAGGCTGCGCTGGATATCGGCTTCGCCCAAAGACGGCGACGGCACGTCGGGCTGCGGCGGTTGCGGCGCCACCTGACGCGGCGAAGAGGCGATATCGGCGCTGGATTTTGCTTGCGTCATCAACCGGCGCGCCTCCTGCTCAAGCTGCTCGACGCGTTTTCGCGCAACAGCCACATCGTTCGATTGCGCATCCTCGCGCAGCACCGGCAGCGGACTCTGGGCGCGCCGGTCGGCATCGGTATTGCCGCCGCCGTCGAGATTGTGTTGCGCCTTGACGTCAGCCTTGACCGGCTTGATCGCGCTCTTGGCGTTGACCAGCACCACTTCCAGCGGCTGGTTGTTCTTGTCGCCAGACTTCTGCGGCACGGCGAAGGTCACCAGCGCGATCACCACCAGATGCAGCAGGATCGATGCCGTCAGCGATATCTGGAAACGCCGGTTGAGCTTGCCGTGGATAATGCGCCGGTCGAGCTTGGCGAAAAGCCTTTCCAACTGCGCGACGCGCGCGTCCAGCTTGGAAATGGCGCCCTTGCGGGCCTCCTGATGCGCGCGTTTGGCGCGGCGCACCTTGGGCACATTAGGCGAAAGCGGGATGACTTTAGCAGTAGGCACGGCGCTCATGGTAGGAATATTGTAGTATCGCGCCTACCGATTTTGCAAGAAAATTCGTTTATTTACTTATAGTTGCATAACTATATTGAAGTAAAACCACAAATTAAGGCTTTTCGTTAGTGGGCACTATCCATACGCCGCTGAAACTCGCAATGCAGCGTCAATTCGAGCATGTCGATCTCGGAGATTGCGAGCTCCACGATCGCATCCGACGGCAAGTCCGGTACCGACGGCACGCGCACCACCAGCGGCAGTTCGTCGAAGCGCACCAGGTTTTCGCGGATCACCGTGGCGGTCACGGTCGTTCGCGCCTCCTGCGTCAGCCAGCGCAGGCACCAGTAGCGTTCCATGTGGCGCTGAAATTCGGCATAGGCGTCGTGAGCGAGCTCGAAGTCGCGCATCGCGGCCAGCAGCGCCTCGTCGCGCGGCTGGTACGGCGCGGGTTCATTGCGCACGGCCGCGATCAACTGGCGCTGGTTGACCATGTCCACGTAGCGCCGCAGCGGCGAGCTGGTCCACATGTATTGCGCGACGCCCAGGCCCTCGTGCGGCGCCGGCGCGGTGCTCATGCGCACCTTGCCCGCGCTTTGCACGCGATAAATGCCGGCGATTTTTTTGTCCGCCAGCTCGCGGCCCCAAGTGCTGTTCACGTAAATCATCAGTTCCGACACCAGCGTGTCGATGGCCGAACCGCGCACGCGGCGGCCGATCTTCACGCGGTCATTCGCTACATCAAAGGTGTATTCGGTGCGCTGCTGTTGCTCCGGCTTGTCGCCGCGCCGTACCTTGCCGAGCTGCTTGGCAAACTCCGCCAGCGCCAGCAGTTCCTTGGCCTGCGGATGATTGATCTCGTGGCGCTCAAGCGCTGTGTCGTTGAACACCGGCTCCAGCGACTCGTGGCGCAGATTGCCTGCGATGGGCACGCGCTCCACGCGCGTTTCGGTGCCCGCGATCTCTCCGGTGGAATTCACATCCACATACAGCGACAGCGCCGGACAGGCACGCCCCGCAGCCAGCGTATAGCCGCTAATCAGCGCGTCCGGCAACATGGTGATCTTGCCCGCCGGATGATAAACGGTGGACAACCGCTCGCGCGCCACCACGTCGGCCTCGCTGCCGAGTGTCATGCCCAACGCGGGCGCAGCGATATGGATGCCGATGCGCACGCCG
>CAWUUY010000207.1:0-4763 GCA_963924885.1 uncultured Burkholderiales bacterium
GGAAAAACGTCAAACTGGATTGCAAGCGCCTGCTGCTGGAGCGCACGCGCGTGGCGTGTGACGAGGCCGTGCTGGTGTTGGGCGAAAAAATTCCGCTATCGTTTGTCTATGCGTCAGACAAGCGCGCGCTGGAAATCGCGCTGAAACCCGCCAAGGATGAAACCTGGAAGCTCCAGTTGCGTCCGGGCAAGCGCGGCAACGATTTGAGCGTGCAGATTGACGGCGGACGCCTGCAACGCCTCGCGCCGCTGCTGCCGGCGGATCTGCCAAAGATTACCGCCGGTGTGGTCAGCGGCGTTATCGACTACAGCGGCGAAGGCCGCATTGCGCTGAAACTCGCCGTCGGCGGTGCGGCATTCGCCGATGCCTCCGGTTTGCATGCCGGCGAAAAAATCGGCGTAACGCTCGACGCGAATGCAGAACCGGCGGCCTCGGGTATGCGCTGGAATGCGAATCTGGCGTGGCAGGCGGGCGAAGTGTTTTGGCAGCCGTTGTATCTGAAGGCCGAGGGGCAGCAACTGGCGCTCGAGGGAAATGTGGACGACAAGCGGTTGCGAGTGGCGCGCGGCCTGTTGCGTTATCCGGGGGTTGGCGACGTGGCTGTTGCGGGGGGCTATGACCTCTCCGTCGGGAAGTTAACGGATGCTCACGTGAGCGCGCAGGCGGTGCCGCTGGCGGCGCTGTATGAGTCGATACTGAAGCCTTTTTTGCAGGGCACGTCGTTCGCGGATTTGCGTGCCGATGGTCGCCTGTCGCTGGATGTGCGCCTGAACGATCAGGGTATGCAGCAAGCCGATGTGCGGCTGGAGCAGGTGTCGTTTGAAGACAAGGCGCAGCAGCGTTTCGCCTTGTTTGATATCAATGGCGTGGTGCCGTGGCGTGCCAACGAATCGACGCAGGCGGCGGTGACGGTCAAGGGCGGCGAACTGTTGAAGATGCCGGTCGGCGCGTTCACCTTGCCGCTTGGCATGAATGGCATGCGTTTTGATCTGAAACAATTGCGGGTGCCGCTGCTGGACGGCCATATCGAGGTGCGTGATTTTGTCGCGCGTGCCGGCGCGCAAAGTGCCTACTGGCAATTTACCGGAGCGGTGCACGGCATCTCGATGGACAAACTCACCACCGCGCTGGGGCGGCCGGTGATGCACGGCACGCTGGACGCCACGCTGCCGATGGTGCGCCACATCAAGTCAACGCTGCGCGTCGATGGCGCGTTGTCGTTAAAGGTGTTTGACGGCGTGATCGAAGCGAAGAACCTTGTGCTGCTCGACTTGTTTGGCCGAGCACCGCGCGTGCAGGCGGACGTGATGATGCGCAATCTGGATTTGGGACTGGTGACGCGCACGTATTCGTTTGGCGGTATCACGGGCCGCATGGACGGGCGCATTGTCGGGCTGGAACTGGTGAACTGGCAGCCGGTCCGGTTTGATGTGCGGCTGGCGAGCAGCGCGGGAGATTACCCGCGCAAGATCAGCCAGATAGCGGTGCAGAACATCAGCGCGCTCGGCGGCGCCGGCGCGGCGGCGGCGATACAGCGCAGCTTCCTGCGGTTTTTCGAGCAGTTTGGTTACGACAAGATTGGCTGGGGCTGCAAGCTGCAAAACGGCGTGTGTGAAATGAGCGGCGTCGAGGGCGTCGATACGCCGCAAGGTTATGTGATCGTGAAGGGCGGCGGCATCCCGGCGATCACGGTGATGGGCTACAATCGCCAGGTGAGTTGGCTGGAACTGCTGGATCGCTTAAAGCGCGTGACACAAGGCAACGTAAAACCGATATTGCAATAAACAGGAGCCTTGAAAAAATCATGACACCATCAACCAAACTGCGAACAGCATTGAGCATTTTGTTGGGTGGCGTTTTGCTATTGACCGGCTGCGTAACCATCAATATTTATTTCCCAGCGGCGGCGGCTGAAAAGGCCGCCGACCGCATCATCGATGAAGTGTGGCAATTGAAGGGCGGCGCCGCCGTACCGGCGCCCGCACTGAGCGCCAAGCCCGCCGAGAAATAAGGAGCATCACATGAAAAATTTGCTATCGATCTCTCTGTTATGGTTCGCCGCGCTGCTGGGTGCCGGGCAGGCTGCCGCACAGGCGAATCTTGAAATCAACACGCCGGGCATCGCCGCCATACAAGGCAGCATGCAAAAGCGCCATGCCGAGCTCGCCCCGCTGTACGCCAGCGGCGCGGTCGGTCTCGCGCGCGACGGCAATGTGGCGTTGCGTGATCCGGCGGTGGTGCCGCTGCCGCAGCGCGCGGCGGTGAACAGCCTGATCGCGGCGGAGAATCAGGATCGCGCGGCGCTGTATCGAGAAATCGCGCGCGCCAACAATCGTCCAGAATGGGAAGGCGATATCCGCAACACTTTTGCGCAGCGCTGGATTGATCGCGCGCAGCCGGGCTGGCATGTTCAGAATGCCGCTGGCGCGTGGGTGCGCAAATAAGTCGTTTTATAATAAGTATTTGTTTTTAAGGGATATTTTGTGAAACCGGTGTTGGTTTTCGACATCGAGACGGTGCCCGACGTCGCGGGTCTGCGCGTGCTGCATGATCTGGGCAGCGAGCTGCCGGACGCCGATGTCGCGACGATGGCGTTTCAGTTGCGCCGGCAGGCCACCGGCAACGATTTCCTGCAACTGCATCTGCATCGCGTGCTGGTGATCTCGTGCGCGCTGCGTGACCGCGACCAATTCAAGGTCTGGTCGCTGGGCGCCAACGGCGAATCCGAGGCCGAGGTGATTCAGCGATTTTTCGACGGCATTGAAAAATACACGCCGCAGATCGTGTCGTGGAACGGCGGCGGCTTCGATCTGCCGGTGCTGCACTATCGCGGGCTGATGCACGGCGTGCGCGCGCCGCGTTACTGGGACATGGGCGACGGTGATCACAAAGACAGCCGCGATTTCAAGTGGAACAATTACATCAGCCGCTACCATTCGCGCCATCTCGATTTGATGGACCTGCTGGCGATGTACCAGCCGCGCGCCAGTGCGCCACTGGATGATCTCGCGCAATTGATGGGATTGCCCGGCAAGCTGGGCATGTCCGGCGCGCATGTGTGGGACGCTTTTCAGGCCGGCAAACTGGTGGATATCAGCAACTATTGCCAGACCGACGTGGTGAACACGTATCTGGTATTTCTGCGTTTTCAGTTGATGCGCGGCATGCTGACCGCGGATCAGCATTGTGTGCAATGCGAACTGGTACGTTCGACGCTGGGTAAATCGGCCGAACCGCACTGGAAGGAATTTCTGGGCCGCTGGAAGCACTGATTATCAACGTACCAATTACAGAGCGCACGCGGCGTATTTAATACTCCGCCGCGGCGCCGGATGTCATGGAAACTTACACTGTCGAGTCCCTCGACCAAGAGGGGCGCGGGATTGCGCGCCGCGACGGCAAGACGATATTCATTGAGGGCGCGCTGACCGGCGAAACCGTTACCGCTTCGGTGTATCGCAAGAAACCCAGTTACGAAAACGCCAATGTGCAGAAGGTGCTGCGCAAAAGCTCGCAGCGTGTCACGCCGCAGTGCGTTAACTTTGGGCGCTGCGGCGGATGCAGCCTGCAGCACTTGGACATCCGCGCGCAGGTTGCGGCCAAGCAGCGCGTACTCGAAGATGACTTGCGGCATATCGGCAAAGTGTCCGTCGGACAGATGCTGTCACCGATATACGGACTGGCGTGGGGATACCGCCGCCGCGCGCGCATGACCGCGCGTTATGTCATCAAAAAGGGCGGCTCGCTGATCGGTTTCCATGAAAAAAAGTCGAGCTTTGTCGCGGACATGAAAAGCTGCGAAGTATTGCCGCCGCACATCTCGGCGCTGTTGCCGCCGTTGCGAGAGCTGGTCGGCCAATTGAGCATCCGCGAGCGCATGCCGCAGATCGAAGTGGCCTGTGGCGACGCGGCGGATGTGCTGGTGTTTCGCGTGCTGGAGCCGCCGTCGGAGGCGGACAACGCCTTGTTCAAGGCGTTTGCAGAGGTGCATGGCGTGCATGTCTATCTGCAATCCAAGGGGCCGGAAACCGCGCAGCCATTGTGGCCGCAAGAGCCCGCAGATTTGTATTACACGCTGCCGGAATTCAACGTCAAAATGCCGTTTTTCCCAACGGAATTTACTCAAGTAAATCATGAGGTTAACCGCGTCCTGGTGCATCGCGCGCTGATGCTCCTGGCACCGCAGGCGGGCGAGCGGGTGGCCGACATGTTTTGCGGCATCGGCAATTTTTCCTTGCCCATCGCGCGCAGCGGCGCGCAGGTCACGGGTATCGAGGGCAGTGCGTCGCTGGTGAAGCGTGCCGCTGATAATGCCGCGTATAACGGCTTGTCGGAAAGCGTGGCGTATCGCGTGATGAATCTGTTCGAGATCAACGCCGATGCGTTTTCCGCGCTGGGTGCATTTGATCGCATGCTGATTGATCCGCCGCGCGAAGGGGCCTACGCCCTTGTGCAAGCACTTGCCGCGCTGACGCAGCCAGAGCGCCCCGTGCGCATTGTGTATGTGTCTTGTAACCCCGCTACGCTAGCACGCGACGCCGATGTGCTGGTCAACCAAGCCGGCTATCACTTACGCAGCGCGGGTGCGATCAATATGTTTCCGCATACGAGTCACATTGAATCGATTGCGGTGTTTGAGCGCAAAGACTGACGCGACTCAGTTATTTAGTTTGCGCCAATACTTTTTCAGCGGCCTGGCGCACGCGTGCTGGCGCCGTGCCACCAATGTGATCGCGTGCTGCGACCGAGCCTTCGAGCGTCAG
>CAWUUY010000208.1:0-2577 GCA_963924885.1 uncultured Burkholderiales bacterium
TAGGCCTGGTTGAAATTGGTGTAGGTCGTTTACCCAATACCGCTAAACAAGAGTTTGATCCAAGCGAGTTTCCACCGCTGGATGACGAAAGCGGCACGATTGCCTTGCGCACGCGTCGTAGTGATTTACGGCCGCGCACGCCACGCCAACGCGATTACCTCAATAACGTTCTGAAACACGACATCACCTTTGGTGTGGGCCCGGCAGGCACCGGCAAAACTTGGCTGGCCGTGGCGTGTGCAGTCGACGCCCTTGAGCGCGAAACCGTGCAGCGCCTGATCCTCACACGCCCAGCCGTTGAAGCCGGCGAGCGTTTAGGCTTTTTGCCCGGCGATCTGGCGCAAAAAGTCGATCCGTACCTGCGCCCGCTGTATGACGCGCTGTACGATTTGATGGGCTACGACAAGGTGGCGAAGATGTTCGAGCGAAGCGAGATCGAAGTTGCGCCGCTCGCCTTCATGCGCGGACGCACGCTGAATCACGCGTTTGTGATACTCGATGAGGCGCAGAACACCACACCCGAACAAATGAAAATGTTTTTGACGCGCATCGGTTTCGGCAGCCGCGTGGTGGTCACCGGCGACGTGACGCAGATTGACCTGGCCAAGGGCCAGAAAAGCGGTTTGATCGACGCACACGAAATCCTCAAAACCGTGCGCGGCATAGCCTTTACCTATTTCGGCGCGGAAGACGTGGTGCGTCACCCACTGGTGCAGCGCATCGTTAACGCCTATGAAGGACGCAAACGCAAGCCCACCGACGTGCAGACGCCGAAGGACGCGCCCCAAACATGATGGCGGCACGTTTAACTACGCGTTTGACTGCGCGTTTACATCTGGCCGTGCAATACGGCGTCTCCGCCAATGGCAAACCCACCCGCGCGCATTTCCGCAAATGGCTACACACCGCTCTCGATCACGACGCGCGCATCACCTTGCGCATCGTCGGCGAAAAAGAAGGCCGCGCGCTGAACCGCGCCTACCGCGACAAGGATTACGCCACCAACGTGCTCACTTTTGTACTCCACGACAAGCCGCCGTTCGAGGGCGATCTCGCGCTATGCGCGCCGGTGGTCGCGTGCGAGGCGCGCGCGCAGAAAAAAACCCTCGCCGCGCACTACGCGCACCTGACCGTGCATGGCGCGCTGCATTTGCAGGGTTTTGACCACGAAAACGACAAAGAGGCGCGCGTGATGGAACGGCGCGAAACACAGATACTGGCCAAACTGGGGTATGCTGATCCTTATAAACCTCAAGGATGAAGGCGGAAGGATGAAAACAACCTGACCACCGGTACGCCGTTGATTGTTTTCATCCCTCCGCCTTCTGCTTCGCTACAAGTGTGCCCTTGATCCTTCCGCCTTAATCCGTAATGACTGACCAACTCGAAAAACCCTCCGTCCTCGACCGCATCTCCGCGATGCTGATGCGCGAGCCGGAAAGCCGCGAGCAACTGATCGCGCTGTTGCATTCGTGCGCCGAGCGTAATCTGCTGAATGCCGACGCGCTGGCGATGATCGAGGGCGCGCTGCAAGTGGCCGACATGCAGGTGCGCGACATCATGGTGCCGCGTGCGCAAATGGATGTGATCGACATCGCCGAATCACCGGATCAATTCATCCCGATGGTGATGGAAACCGCGCACTCGCGGTTTCCGGTGGTGGGCGAGAACAAAGACAACGTGATCGGCGTCCTGCTCGCCAAGGATTTGCTGCGCTACTACGCGGGCGAAGAGGAATTCAACGTACGCGAAATGTTGCGCCCGGCGGTGTTCATTCCCGAATCCAAACCGCTGGATGTGCTGCTAAAAGAATTTCGCGCCAGCCGCAATCACATGGCCATCGTGGTCGATGAATACGGCGGCGTCGCCGGTATGGTGACGATTGAAGACGTGCTCGAACAAATCGTCGGCGACATCGAGGACGAACACGATATCGACGAGGTGGAAGAAAAAATCGTGCAGGAACGCGGCGGCCAGTTCCGCGTCAAGGCGATTACGGAAGTATCTGATTTTAATGATTTTTTTGAAACAACCTTTGACGACGAAGCGTTCGACACCATCGGCGGTCTGGTGCTTCAGCGCTTTGGGCACATCCCCAAGCGCAGCGAGCAGATCAGCATCGACCATCTGACGTTCAAGGTGCTGCGCGCCGATAGCCGCCGGCTGCATTTGTTGCAGGTGGTGAAGAAAAAAGCGGGATGAAAATCCGGCTGGACACGCCGATCCCGCCGTGGGTGGCTTTGCTCCTCGCCATACCGCTGGGCGCGTTGACCGTTTGCAGTTTTGCGCCCTTCGGTGTTTCGCTGATCGCCGTGTTTGCACTGGCGCTGTTGTTCCTGCGCTGGGCGCTTGCGCGTACGCCGCGCGAAGCGTTTTGCACCGGTTATGGTTTCGGGCTGGGATTTTTTCTTGCGGGCGTGTCGTGGATTTACGTCAGCCTGCATACCTTCGGCGCAATGCCGATGCCGCTGGCCGCGCTGGCGACAATGCTGTTTTGCGCTTTTCTCTCGCTGTTTCCTGCTTTCGCGGGTTACGCGGTCGCGCGCGTACCGCGCTCCGCAATGGTCAAACTGCTGC
>CAWUUY010000209.1:0-3723 GCA_963924885.1 uncultured Burkholderiales bacterium
GCTGTAAGCAACACGGCCTGTTGCCCGCCTGGCCGCTGCTGCTGGAACTGGCATGGATCGACGCCGCTGCCTTCGACGATCTGGCGCACCGTCTGGACGAACCCTCCCTGCCGAAGCTCCTGCGCGAATTCGATTGCGCCATGGACAGCGATGGTACGCCGGATCGTGCGTGGTTTCCGGCGTGGCTGCTGGCCGCGCTGCCCGAACTGGCAACCGTTTTTCGCGACACGCAACCCGGCGGCAACAAACTGCCGGAACGCGCGGCGCGCCTCGTCGCGGAACTGCTCGCGTTGGAAAAACAAGGCCGCCACACAGACCTCGTCGCGCAACGCAAACGGCTGCGCGATGCACACGAGGGACTGTACCGCCTTTACATGGCGTCGCGGTGATACATGCGCATCGCGCCTGAACGCCAGTCCAACCGCGTTACAATCCGCGTCTGACGCCCCGTCGCTAAATCACTGTAACCATCTGTTTTTATTTAAAATATAAAGGGATTCCCCATGCCGTTCACCATGCTCTTCCCCGACAGCCGCTCCGAGCAACTCGATCTCGAAGCCAAGGTATTCGGCCCGGACGTAACCCTGCTCAACCCGCGCAAGCCGAGCTTCGAGGCGATTGACCTCAAGGCATGGCAGGAGTGCGACGGCATCGTGGTGGCGCGCATCCAGATGAACAGTAACGTGGCGCCGCACTTAAAAAAATGCCGCATCATCGTGCGCAACGGCGTGGGCTACGATAACTGCGATCTCAAACTGCTGGGCGAAGCCGGCATCGCGGTGTGCAACGTGCCTGACTACGGCACCACTGAAGTGGCTGACTCGGCGGTGGCGATGATGCTTGCGTTCGCGCGCGGCACCGCGATCTACGACGCCACGCTGCGCGAAAACCCCACCGCCAACTGGACGCACACGCACAACGTCACCGCGCGGCGCCTGCGTGGCGCGACCTATGGCGTGATCGGCATGGGCCGCATCGGCACCGCCTCCGCGTTGCGCGCCAAGGCCTTTGGTATGAACGTGGTGTTCTACGACCCAAATCTGTCGATAGGCGCGGAACTCTCGTTCGGCTTCACCCGCGCCGCCAAGCTCGAAGACCTGCTCAAGGTGGCTGACGTCATCACCATCCACGCGCCGCTAAACGACGACACCAATCGCATGATTAACGCCGACGCGGTATCCAAAATGAAACCCGGCGCTTACCTCATCAGCACCGCGCGCGGCCCCATCTGCGACACCGGCGCGCTGCTCGAGGGCTTGAAGAGCAACCGCATCCTCGCCGTCGGCCTCGACGTGCTGCCCACCGAACCGGCCACGCTCGACGATCCGCTGGTAAAAGCCTGGCAAGCCAACGAACCGTGGATCAAGGGCCGCGTGCTGATGGGCCCACACTCCGGCTTTTACAGCCCGGACAGCCTCGTCGATCTGCGCACCAAGGCGGCGGAAACCGCGCGCTTGTATCTCAAGGAAAACAAGTTGATTAACTGCGTGAACGCGGAGTTTTTGAAGCACCCGCGGTGAGTGCGGTTTCGTAGGGTGGGTGAAGGCGCGGGGTTTGCGCCGTAACCCACCACACGGCATCGCCAGGCACGAGGGACGGTACAACGCACCGTCGCCACCGCCCACCGACGACATCCTCGCCCCCGCAAAAGGCGAGTAAACTGTTTGTTTTGCACCTGCATTAAAGCAAACGTCACCCCGTCAAAGTAATGGCCATTAGAATAAACCCACGAGGAGAACCTGCATGAAATCCACCCCATTGAAACTTGGCGCCACAGTTGTTGTCTCAGTAGCGGCACTTTACCCCGCGCTTGTCACGGCACAGGCCTATCCGGCAAAAATTGTGCGTGTGGTTGTGCCGTTCGCCCCCGGAGGCGGCAGCGATATCACCGCGCGCCAGGTGTCGGCCAAGCTGACCGAGACGTTCAAGCAGCAGTTCGTCGTCGATAACCGCGGCGGCGCCGCCGGCATTATCGGCATGGAAATGGTCGCCAAGGCACCCACCGACGGCTACACCATCATGATGATGTCCGGCAGCTTCTCGGCGACATCGGCCACGCACCGTCCGGCGTTTGATCCGGTCAACAGCATTCTGGGCGTGGCGGAGTTCGGCATTACGCCGTTCCTGCTGACGGTTCACCCGTCGCTGCCGCCGAAAACCGCCAAGGAACTGATTGCAATGGCCAAAGCCAAGCCCGCCGCTCTCACCTATGCCACCAGCGGCATGGGCGGCTTGACGCACATGGCAACCGAACTGCTGCTCAGCATGACCGGCACGCAAATGCTGGGGGTCCATTACAAGAGCACGGGTGCTGCCATGACCGACCTGTTATCCGGTCAGGCGCCGATTATTGTCGGCAGTCTGCTGCCCATCGTGCCGCATTCCGGCCCCGGCGGAAAGCTGCGCGTGCTCGCCGTCACCACGGCCAAGCGGTGGTATTCACTGCCAAACGTGCCGACGCTCGCCGAAACGGTGTCTGGCTACGAAGTCGAACTGTGGTTCGGCGCTATGGCACCGCTCGGCACGCCCCAGCCGGTGATCGATGCGCTGAACAGCGCCATCAATAAAATCCTGCAAGAGCCCGAGATGAAGAAAAATCTTGACGCGCAGGGCATGGTGCCCACCGGCGGCACGCCCCAGCAATTCAATGATCGCATTCAGCGCGAATACGCGCGCTGGACGAAGGTGGTCAAGGATCGTGGCATCAAGATGCAGTAATGCGCTCACTCATGATGAGGCACACTCGTCCAATCGTTAGCGTCGCCGCACTCGCCTTAGCGGGTGCGGCAGTGCACGTGCCAGCACAGGCACAGGCGCAAGCACCCGCGCCCGCCGCGGCTTATCCGGCTAAGCAAGTGCGCTTCATCGTGCCGTTTGCCGCCGGCGGTACCATCGACATCATCGGTCGGCTGTTAGCGCCATCGATGAGCAAGGTGTTCGGCCAGCAGATCGTGGTGGAGGATCGTCCTGGCGGCGGCACCGTGATCGCCACCGAGTTGGTGGTGCGCGCACAAGCAGATGCACACGTGATTTTGCTGATGGGGCCGAGCTACACCATCAATCTGTTCGCGCGCAAACTGCCCTACGACACCGAGCGTGATTTTGCCGGCATCGCACGGCTGGCGGCCAACCCGCTGCTGTTTACCGCGCATCCGTCGGTGCCTGCGCGCTCTTTAAAAGAGCTGGTTGCACTAGCGCGCAGTAAACCCGGCGAACTGACCTACGCCACCGCCAGCCCCACCGGCTTTCAGCGTCTGGCGTTCGAGCAGTTCAAGCTGCTGTCGAAAATCGACGTCGTCAACGTGCCGTACCAGGGCGGCGCGCCGGCGGCAATTGCCGTGATGGGCGGGCACACCACCATCAACTTCGGCAACGTGTCCGAGGCCGCGCCGTATGTGGCTGCAGGCAGACTACGCGCCATCGCCGTCACCTCGCTGGAGCGCAGCGACGTGATGAAAGACGTGCCGACGGCGCATGAATCCGGCTACCCCGGCTACGAGGCTACCAACTGGTTCGGCGCGGTGACACGCGCGGGCGCGCCCAAGTCGTCTATCGACCGGCTGAGCGCGGAGTTCGCCCGCGCACTGGATACGCCGGAAGTCAAAACCGGGCTGACCAAGAGCGGGCTTTACAACGCGTACATGAACGCCGACCGCTACGAAGAATTTTTGCGCCAGCAGTTTCGCGCGAATGAGAAAATCGTGAAGGCTACCGGGATGCGGA
>CAWUUY010000210.1:0-3876 GCA_963924885.1 uncultured Burkholderiales bacterium
GTGTGGGACGAAGGCCCCAACGCCAAGGTGTCGCAGGCTTCCATCCTCAAGCATATCGCCACGGGCCTGGATTCCAACGACGCCTTTGCCGACATCAACGATGGCGACGTGACCAAGGCCATCGCGGGTGCTGCGAAAAAAGTCGAGGCGGTGTATCACTCGCCGTTCGTGCCGCATGCCTGCATGGAGCCGATGAACGCCACCGTGCGTCTGTCGCTGGGCAAGGCCGAAGCCTGGGTGGCAACGCAAAACGCTGAGGCGTCGATGGCCACGCTGTCGCAAACCTCCGGTGTGCCGCTGAGCCAATGCGAAGTGTACAAAATGGATCTGGGCGGCGGCTTTGGCCGACGCGGCGGTAATCAGGATTACGTGCGCCAGGCAGTGAAAATCGCGCAGCAATTGCCCGCCGGCACGCCGGTGAAGATGTTGTGGACGCGCGAGGAAGATCTCGGCCACGATTTCTATCGCCCGATCACGCAGTGCAAATTGACCGCAGGCTTGGACGCACAGGGCAATCTCACCGCACTAAACATCCGCGTGGCGGGGCAGTCGATCAACGCCTTCGCCAACCCCTCGGCGATCAAGGACGGCAGGGACGTGCGCCAGTTGCAGGGCCTGTGGAAAGCTGCGGGCGACGCGCAAATCGGCTACTCACCGGCGAATCTGCGCACTGAGTACGCGATGCGCAACACCCATGTGCCGGTCGGCCCGTGGCGTGGTGTGAATACCAACCAGAACGGCTTTTTCCTCGAATGTTTCATGGATGAAGTCGCCAAGGAAGCCGGCAAAGACCCGTTGGCGTTTCGCCGCGCCTTGATGCAAAAACATCCCAAACATCTGGGCGTGTTGGATGCCGCAGCGGCGCAAGCCGGGTGGGGCAAACCCTTGCCTGCCGGGCGCCATCGCGGCATCGCGCAGTTCATGGGCTATGGCAGTTACTCGGCTGCGGTTGCCGAGGTGTCCGTCAGCGCCAAGGGCGATGTGAAAGTGCATCACATGGTGCTCTCCACCAACTGCGGCCACGCAGTCAGTCTGGAACAAATCGCCACGCAGGTGCAGGGCGGCGTGGTGTATGGCATGAGCACGCTGATGAGCGAAAGCTCGGTGGAAAACGGCCGCATCAAGGAAACCAACTTCCAAACGCTGCATATGCCGAAGATCGTGCACATGCCCAAAGTCGAAACGGTGATTCAGCCGACGTATGACTTCTGGGGCGGCGTGGGCGAGCCGACGATCTGCGTGGTGATCCCGGCGATCCTTAACGCCGTGTACGCGGCGACCGGCAAGCCGGTGCGCAGTCTGCCGCTGTCGGGCGGGTTGCGGCTGGTGTAGTACCTGTCAATGCGATAAAAAACGCTGCGTCGAATTCGACGCAGCGTTTTTATTTGTGGCGAGACCATTTTCGTAGGATGGGTGAAACCTATCACTCCGTAGGTTGGGCTGCGAAACCCAACACCGCCGCACGCAGCAATGCGCAACGGCGGAGCGTTGCAACGATGGTTGTTGGGCTTTGCAGCCCAACCTACCCATGCAACTGGACGTTGCCGCGTTTATATCGCCCCGGCAGCCTTCAACTTCACCTGCTCGTCCTTGGAAACGCCGATCCAATTCAACACCTCTTCGGTGTGCTGCCCCGGCTCCGGCGTTTCGCAACGCAGCTTGCGCGGCATGCCCTCAAAGTTCACGGGTGAGGCAACAAAATGCGTGTCGCCAAAGAGTTTGGTTTTGAGCGGCGCGGCCATGCCCATGTGTTTGACCTGCGGATCGGCAAACACCTTGTCCATGGTGTTGATCGGGCCGGCGGGGATGCCCGCTTCCTCGAATAGCTCGACCCAATGCGCGGCCGGTTTGTGCTGCGTGATTTCCGAGATCGCGGCGTTCAGCGCGGGGCGATCCTGCGTGCGGCCTACTGCCGTGCTCCATTTGGCGTCGGCTTTCCATTCCGGTTTTTCAACGGCGTCACAGAAGCGATCCCACAACCGGCCTGAACTTGCGGCGATGTTCATATAGCCGTCGCTGGTTTTAAACACGCCGGTGGGTGTGAAGGTGGGATGATCGTTGCCGGTTTGGCCCGGCACTTCGCCTTTGACGAGGTAACGCGACGCCTGAAAATCCATCAGGAAAATTTGCGATTCGAGCAGGCTGGTATGCACCCAGCGCCCTTCACCCGTGCGGCTGCGGTCAAACAGCGCCATCGCAACCCCCATCGCGAGAAAGCTGCCTGAACACAAATCCGAAATCGGGATGCCCACGCGCATCGGCCCGCGTCCGGCTTCGCCCGTCACCGACTGCAAGCCGCCCATGCCCTGCGCGATTTGATCGACACCGCCGCGCTGGCTGTAGGGGCCGGTCTGGCCAAAGCCGCTGATGCTCCCGTAGACCAGACGCGGATTCACTTTCTTCAGATCGTCATAGGCGATTTTCAAGCGGCCTTTTACCGGCGCACGCATGTTCTCGATCAACACGTCGGCTTTTGCTACGAGCTTCGTGAAGACTTGGTAGCCTTCCTCGGTTTTAAGATTCAATTGAATCGCGCGCTTGTTGCGATGCAGGTTCTGAAAATCCGAACCGTTGCGGCGGCCCACCACGTCTTCGCCACCAGTCGAAGGAGGCTCGACACGAATCACATCCGCACCCCAGTCGGCGAGATGGCGTACGCAGGTGGGGCCGGCGCGCGCGAGCGTTAAGTCCAGAACGATAACGCCGGAGAGGGGCAGGTGGGGTTGTGTAGCTTGGTCGGGCATGGTGAATCCTTTGGTCTTTAAATGATTGGGGTGATTCAGAAAACAGCGAGGCAATATTTACCATGTATGTATTGGCGAGGCGTACGGAAAATTTCCCCTCATTCCCGCGCAGGCGGGAATCCATGCGGTGTGCCCTGTGGCACTGCGTTATGGATTCCCGCCTGCGCGGGAATGAGGGGATGGTTGTGTGGTGAATTATTACATTATCATAAGTATTTGTTTTTAAAACTATATTTTAGTATAACTATCGATGCCGCCGTAGAACCCAACGCTGCTTTGCCGGGGGCATTTAATTCAGTCGCATGCCCGATTCCCGCACCACTTTCGCGGTTTTTTCCATCTCGGATTTAATGCGCGCTGCGAATTCTTCCGGCGTGCCGGTGAGCGGCTCCATACCTTGCAAGGTCAAGGCCTCCTGCACTTCGCGCCGCTGCACGATTTTGACGGTTTCGCTGTTCAGCCGCGTGACGATATCGCGTGGCAGCGCCAGCGGTCCGAGCAGTCCGAGAAAAAACGTCGCCTCAAAACCCGGCAGACCGGATTCGGCCACCGTCGGTATGTCGGGTATGGCCGCAAGGCGCTTGGGGCCGCTGACCGCGATCGCGCGCAGGCGACCGGCTTTGACATGTGGCATCGAACCCAGTGGATTGCCGAACACCAGCGACACTTGCCCTGCCATCACTTCGGTCGCGGCGGGGCCGGCGCCCTTGTAAGGGATATGCACCAAATCGACTTTGGCAGCAGAGCGAAACATTTCCAGTACCAGATGCCCGGCGGAGCCGTTGCCGGCGGACGCAAAATTAATCTGCCCGGGCCGCGCCTTGGCAAACGCGATCAGATCGCGCACGGTTTTCACCGGCAGCGACGGATGCGAGGTCAGCAGCGCGGCGTATTCGCCGATCATCGAAATCGGCGCGAAGTCGCGCTGAAAATTCAGTTGCTTGTGCGTGAGCGTCACTACAATCAGCCCCGATCCGGCCACCAGCAGCGTATAGCCGTCTGGCGCCGTACGCGCGGCATACTCGCCGCCCGTCAAGCCGCCGCCGCCGGTACGGTTTTCGATAATCACCGATTGACCGAGACTCTCGTTGAGATATTTGCCGACGTAGCGCGCCAGCGTGTCGTTGCCGCC
>CAWUUY010000211.1:0-3262 GCA_963924885.1 uncultured Burkholderiales bacterium
AGTGAACTTTCTTCCAGTTTTGTCGTCTTTTCCATAGCAAATATCCTTTTTCAACAGTCAATTATTAGTATACTTTGATAAATATTACAGTTTTAATATCAATTACTTAATATATCACTACAGAATATATTCTCACTTAAATGTTGCATTGCATCAACCTACATCTATTTGCCATTCGAGTTAGTTTAACTAAATAGGACATCTACAGGACACACCATGCCCGTACGCCTTCCCCCGCTGAATTCTTTAAAGGCTTTTGAGGCTGCCGCGCGGCATTTGAGCGTCAAGAAGGCGGCGCTGGAACTGAATGTGACTTCGGCCGCGGTCAGTCACCAGATACGCACGCTGGAGGACTATCTCGGTGTTCAGTTGTTTCACCGTTATAACCGCTCGCTGGAACTGACTGATGTCGCCAAGGCGGCATTGCCCAAGCTCGGCGAGGGATTCGATTGCCTCGCGCAGGCGGTGGCGCTGCTGCGCAAGCACGACGGCGGTGGTTCGCTGACCGTCAGTGCGGCGCCGTCGTTCGCCTCGCGCTGGCTGATGCCGCGCCTGCACCGGTTTATCGCGGCGCATCCGGAGATTGACGTGCATATATCCGCGCGCATGCGTCGCGTCAGCGTGGACGGCAAGGGCGACGTGGCCGAGCGCGCCACGGTGGAAGCATGGCTCGCCGATTCGGATATCGCAATCTTTTATGGCCGCGGCAATGTGCCTGATTACGATATCGAGCGCCTGATCGAACTCAGCATCACGCCGATTTGCAGTCCCAGGCTGGTGTCGGCTGAACATCCCCATCCACTGAAAACACCGGCTGATCTGAAGCACCACCTGCTGTTGCACGACGACACCGGTGAGTTGTACGACAACGCGGCGTTCTGGGGCGTGTGGCTGGAGGCGGCAGGCGTCACCGATGTGGATGCCCACAAGGGGCCGCATTTCAGCCACGCAGTACTGGCGTTTGAGGCGGCTATCGATGCGGTAGGCGTGCTGGCCAGCATGCCGGTACTGGCGGCCGAGGATATCGCCAGCGGAAAACTGGTGGCGCCGTTTGATCTGGTGGTGAAGCTGCCAGACGGTTACTACATGGCGGCCGGCGCGCACGCGGATGATCGCCCGGCCGTAGCGGCGTTTCGCGGCTGGTTGCGTGAAGAGGCCACGCGCGCGTCCGGCTGATCGTCCCTTGTGCCGCTATGCGGCGGCGGTCGCGGTGCGCGGAATCTGACGCTCGTCCACCGGCAGGCAGAGTATGGCGGCCACGAAACCGGCGACGATGGTGATCCACCACATCAGTGTGTAGGAGCCGGTGACATCGAAGATGCGCCCGCCGATCCACACACCGAGAAAACTGCCGACCTGGTGAAACATGAAGGCGCAACCGCTTAACGTGGACAGGTAACGCGCGCCGAATATCTGCGCGATCAGCGCGCTGGTGATCGGTGCCGTGCCCAGCCACAAAAAGCCGAGGGCCGACGAAAATAAATACACCGTCGTCGGCGACAACGGCGTCATGATGAACGCCATCACCACCATGGCACGGGTGAAATACAGCGTCGCCAGCAGGTATTTTTTGCTGTAGCGCCCGCCCAGCCAGCCCCAAGTATAGCTGCCGAAGGTGTTGAACAGCCCGATCAGCGCCAGCGCCAGCATGCCGGTGGCGGGCGTCATTCTCTGATCGATCAGATACGCCGGGAAATGCACCGACACGAACAGCAGTTGAAATCCGCACACCGTGTAGGCGATGCACATCAGCACAAAGCCGCGGTGGCTGAACGCCTCGCTCAGCGCCGCCGGTATTGACTGCTTGAACAGCACTGGCGCCTGCGTTTTTTTGTTTTCCACCAGCGCCGTGGACAGCGGCAGCAGCACCAGCACGGTGAGCGCGAGTATCAGCAGCGCCTGCTGCCAGCCGAGGTGATTAATCAGCAACTGGCCATAGGGCAGCATCAGAAACTGTCCCATAGAGCCCGCCGCGCCGACGATGCCCATGGAAGTGCTGCGTTTCTCCGGCGCTACCGCGCGGCCCACCACACCGTATACCGTGCTGAATCCGCAGCAGCCCAGCGCCGTACCGATCAACAGGCCCGCGCTGAGATTCAGCTCCATGCCGGTGGTGGAATACGACATCAGTACCAGCCCGATGGCGTAGGCGACAGTGCCCGCCGCCATCACGCGCGCCGCGCCGTATTTGTCGGCGATCATGCCGGTCAACGGCTGCGAAAATCCGTAAAACAGGTTTTGCAGCGCAATCGCAAAAGCGAAGGTTTCGCGGCTGATGCCCAGATCAAGCGTCATCGGTTGCAGATAAAGCCCGAAGCCATGACGCGTGCCGAGCACCACGGTCATCGCCAGGCCGCCGCAGGCGATGACCACTGCGGGTGTGCGCCAGTTTTTCTTTGCAGTCATGAGAGCCAACCAATAAAGTGCGGAGTGTAGCGCATCGATTGTTCGCCTTTGGGCTGGGCGATCACATCGCGAGCAACCGGCGGCAAAAATCGGCTAAAATGCGCGCTCATGGGGAATCATCAGGGTGTAGCGTAGTCCGGTAGCGCGCCTGCTTTGGGAGCAGGAGGTCGTGAGTTCGAATCTCACCTCCCTGACCACTTTTTCTGTCGTTCCCCGCCGCGTGGCTCAGTCCTTTAGCTTGAACGGATTGAAGTCAGTCTGACGATCATAATAATCTTCGTTTTCGGCGCGCTTCAACCAGTTGACGACGAAGTAAGTGACGGGCGTGAACACCACTTCGACCAGCACTTTCAATACGAACTGCGCTGCCATCACCATCGGCAGCTTATCGTTGGGAATAATGCCCGTGCCGTAAAACGCCAGTGGATAGAACAGCGCGGAATCGACGGCTTCGCCGCAAACGGTGGAGCCGATGGTGCGGCTCCACAGATGTTTGCCTTGCGTCAAAATTTTCATCTTTGCCAGCACCAGCGAGTTGACGAACTCGCCGCAGCAATAGGCGAACATCGATGCCAGCATGATGCGCCAGGTCGTGCCAAAGGCGATTTCGTAGGCGCTTTGATGTTTCCAGAACGGCGCGGGCGGCAGCGCTACCACCACGCTGGCCATGAGCGAGGCGAACGCCAGCGCGGCAAAGCCGGTCCAGATCACGCGGCGCGCGCGCGAGTAGCCGTAAACCTCGGTGAGGATGTCGCCGAACACATAGGAGATCGGGAAGAACAGCACCCCCGCGCCGAAGGTGAGCGTGCCGACCACGGGCCAGTCCACCTGGGCGATCTTCGCCGGGCCGATCAGG
>CAWUUY010000212.1:0-13634 GCA_963924885.1 uncultured Burkholderiales bacterium
CCGCCGAGCAAATCCGTCATCGCTTGCCCACCGCCCTTGTACGGCACGTGCACAAAACGCGTGCCCGTCAACGACATGAACAACTCCCCCGCCAGGTGCGTCACATTGCCCAAGCCCGCGGAAGCCATTGCATACTTGCCCGGCGCGGCTTTGCCGAGCGCAATCAATTCGTCTAGGGTGCGCGCCGGCACCGACGGATGCGTGACGATCACATGTCTGCCGGTACCCACCTGCGAAACTGGCGCGAAATCACTCACCGGATCAAACGGCAGCTTGCGATAGATGCCAGGATTGATGGTGAAGCCGCCGCCGATAATCAAAAACGTATGGCCATCCGGCGGCGACTTGGCCGTGAGATCCATGCCGATGATACCGTTGGCGCCGCCGCGATTGTCGATCACCACGGATTGCCCCAGGTCCTCGCCAAGCTTTTGCCCCATGGCGCGGGCGATGATGTCATTGGTGCCGCTAGCGGGAAACGGCACGATAAACCGCAGCGGGCGATTCGGATAATTTGGATGGGCCTGCCCCGCGCTCGCAGTCGTGCTCGTTACGGCGGCTTGTACGGTTGCCGTTACAGCAATACAAAGCGCTGCGCATAGACCCCAAACACCCAGCTTGCGCACGGCTAATTGTCCTTGATCCCGCGCTTCCAAGTCGAAGGCACGATACCTTCGCGATTGGCGGCGCGTTTACCGAGCCAGTAGCCCAGCGACGCACCGACGCTCGAAAACGGCGATTCAACATTAAGCTTTTGCGCGGCGTCTATCGGCCAGTTTGGGTTGTGCAGAAACTCGCGGCCCAGCGCCACCAGATCGGCATCGCCCGAACGGAGAATGTCTTCGGCCTGATCGGCGTGAATTATCATGCCGACGGCCATGGTTTTGATCGGCGCGCCGTTGCGGATGTCGCGCGAGTACGGCACCTGATAGCCGTAGCTCGGCGGCGCGTCTCCGGTAGACGCGTCCGACATGCCGCCTGCGCTGCAATCGATCACATCCACGCCGTGCTTTTTCAGTTCGCGCGCGACGAGGATGCTGTCCGCCGTGGTCCATCCGGCCTCATCCACCGCCGACACGCGCAGGAACAGCGGCTTGTCCTCCGGCCAGTGCTTGCGCACTTCGCTCACCACTTCAATCGGAAACCGCAGGCGTTTCTCGGGCGAGCCACCGTATTCGTCGGTGCGCTGATTCGCCACCGGCGACAAAAACTGATGCAGCAAGTAGCCGTGCGCGGCATGGAGTTCGAGGATGTCGAAGCCCGCCTCACGCGCACGCCGCGCCGCTTGCCCCCAGTGGCCTATCGCCTCATGGATGTCGTCGTGCGTCATCGCGCGCGGCACGGCGTAACGTTCGTTAAACGCGATCGCGCTAGGGGCAATCAACTCCCATTCTTCGCCGTGATCGACGCCGGGGCAATTCGCCAGCGGTGCGCGCCCTTCCCACGGCACGCTGCGGCGTGCCTTGCGTCCCGAGTGGCCCAGTTGCAACGCGGGCGTCGCGCCATTGCGGCGCACCAGATCGGTGATGCGTTTTAAGGGTGCCACGAATTCATCTTTCCACAATCCCAGATCGCGCGGCGTCGAGCAGCCGCGAGGATCAACCTTGGTGGATTCCACAAACACCAGCCCCGCGCCGCCCGCCGCGAACTTGCCGTAATGCATCAGATGCCAGTCGTTGACGTGGCCGTTGTCGGCGCAGTACTGCAACATCGGCGACACCACGATACGGTTTTTCAGCTTAACGCCGCGGATTTGTAGCGGGGAGAACAACATCGATTCCATTACCAAATATCCTTTTAAAACAAGCATTTATGTAAATACGTTCTGAGGGCAACCAACGGGATCAGGCCGGCGCCTGCGCATACCCCGGCGCTGGCGCGCCGCAGGTGATGGTGCTGCAGCGCATGTCGCGCGGGTACTTCAAATCGTCGTAGGGCCGCGCGCGATGCAGGGTTATGCGATTGTCCCACATCACCAAATCGCATACGCGCCAGCAGTGGCTGTAAACAAACTCGCGTTGCATCGCGTGTTCGGTGAGTTCGCGCAGCAGCATCAGCGCCTCGACTTGCGGCATGCCGACGATGCACCCGGCGTGCAACGACAGATACCAGCGGCTGGCGCACGGGCGCGAAGTCGTGCAACTCTTTTTCCGTGAACTGAAAGCCCAGCATGCCCTTAGAGAAAATTCGGCCTTGCTCGGCCACCAGATGTTTAATCTGATCCTTGATCGCGGGGTCCAGCATGTCCCACGCCGCACGCATGTCGGCGAACTCCGTGTTGCCACCCGTGGGCGGCAGCACATGCGCGCACAGCGCCGAATACTTCGCGGGGATTTTTTTGTAACTGCTGTCGCTATGCCACAGCAGGTTGCCGAGATTAAACAGACGCTTGCGATCTTCCGACGGCAGCAGCGTGTCCCCGGGCGCCAGGTTGGAGATGTCCGACAGCAGCGGCGTCTCGAGCCGCATGCCCTGCTCCGCTTCAATCTTGGTGTACATCCCTTCGAGTTCACCCAGACTGCGGGCGAAGCGCAACTGTTGCTCGGTGGTCAGCGGCTTGCCTTGGCGAAACACCAACACCGCGTAGCGATCCATGCTGTCGTGGATGACCTCGGCGATTTCTGGCGTGATCGGCTGGCTGATATCCACGCCGGCGCACTCAGCGCCGATGACCGGATGCAGGGGCGAAAATGTCAAGCCTTGCGCGTTTCGCATTGTGACTAAGGTGTTCTCGAATGAGCGGCAACAATACGTGACGCACCGGCATTATTCAACCCGCCGCGCAATCACGTTACACTTTGCTTCTCTACGCTTAACGGAGCATTTACCCCATGACCATCGCCGCAACGCTCGCGCAGCACCTCGTGCACACCACCTACAACGACCTGCCCTCGCTCGCGGTGGATCACGCCGCGATGATGATCTCCAGCACCATCGCCAGCGCGGCTGCAGGTTTCAATATCCGTTCGTCGCGCATTGTGCGCGAGCTGGCGCGCGAGCAATGCGGCACGCCGGAGGCGTCCATCTGGTTTGATGGAGGCGCAAAACTGCCCGCGGTGAATGCCTGCCGCGTCAACGCGCTCACCAGCGACGCCGCCGCCTCCGACGACAGCGATCTGCGCACCATTGTGCATTTCGGCACGCAGCTCACCGCTGCCGCGTTGGCGCTAGGCGAGCGCTCAGGCGCCAGCGGCAAAGAGGTGCTCCGGGCCATGGTGCTGGGCTACGAAGCCGGCGGCCGTATTCTTGACGCGGTGGCGCCCGCACACCGTGACCGCGGCTTTCACGGCGCGGTGATCGCTTCCTTCGGCGCGGCAGTGGCGTCGGCCTGCATGCTGAAACTCAACGAGGCGCAGATGGCGCAGACGCTCGCCATGGCCGCCGTTTCCACGGCGGGGCTGGCCACCGCCGCCGACACCAGCGAGGCACGCGAATACTTCGCTGGCAACGCAGCGCTGATGGGCATCAACGCGGCGCTCGCCGCGCAAAAAGGCTACCTCGTCGAGGAAACTATCTTTGAAACCAAAAAAGGTTTCTTCGAGATTTACGGCGGCGAAAACATCGATGCGGTCACCAGCAACTGGGGCCGCGAGTGGGATGTCATCACCGACATGGCGATCAAGCTGGTGCCCGGCGGCCATCCGCACCACACCACCGGCGAAGCGGCGGCCAACGCCTCGCGCGAGGGCAAGGTCACGCCGGATAACGTCGAGAGCATCATCATCACGCGCCCCATCAATAAAAGACTGCGCACCGGCCCGCCGGGCCCGGCCAAGCATCCGAAAAATCTGGTGGATGTGGCGCACACGCCGGCGTATTTTGCCGCCGCGGCAGTGGCCGACCATGATTTCTCGTGGGTGCATGCCTCGAAGAAGAAGTTTCTCGACCCGATCATCCATCAACTCATCGACCGCGTGAAAGTCGGCGAGCCGATCACCAAGGACGCGGACAAGTATTTTCAGGGCGCGCAGGTCACCATCAACACCAAAGATGGTCGTAGCTTTACCAGCATCGTCTACGCGCCACGCGGCTCGGGCGCGCGCGGCATCGCTTGGGCCGACGTGGACGACAAATACCGCACGCTGGTGAGCACCACCGGACTGCCCGCGCCAAAAATCGAAGACAGCATCCAGCGCCTGCATAACCTGCGCGACACGCCGGACATCTCGGTACTAACCCAACTGCTGAACCGGTAACCCGCATGGCCGACGACACGCTGGGCTTTTACGACACAGCAGATTTGCGCGAGGCGGCACGCCGCCGTTTGCCTAAGGGCTTGTTCGAGTTCATGGATCGCGGCAACGATGACGAAATCGCCATGCGCGATAACCGCGCGGTGATGGCCAGCATCAAGTTAAAGCCGCGCGTGCTGAACGATGTCTCCGTGCGCCATCAGGAGATCACACTGTTCGGCAAAACCCAGAAAATGCCGGTGATCGTCGCGCCGACAGGTTCCGCCGGACTGGCGTGTCACGAAGGCGAAATCGCGCTTGCGCGCGCCGCCAAGGCGCACGGCGTGCCGTTCACGCTGGCGCTGGGCTCGATGACCAAACTCGAACGCTTCGCCGGGGAAGCCGGCGGCAATTTGTGGTTTCAGTTTTACATGTGGCCCAACCGCAAGCAGTCGCACCGGGTGATTGCGCGCGCCAAGGACGCCGGCTTCGAGGCGCTGGTGTTCACCGTCGATACGCCAGTGGCGCCGGGGCGCGAATACAATCTGAAGAACGGCATGACCATCCCGTTCAAGTTCACCACGCGCAATACGCTCGATGTGCTGTCGCACCCGCGCTGGCTGACCGGCGTGTGGCTGCGCTACATGATGACTACCGGCACGCCGCGTTATCAGAATTTCCCCGAGGAAACAAAAACCAAAATCACTGCCCTGCCGATGGGCCGCTCGTCGAACTTTTGCCCCAACATCACCTGGGACGATGTGCGCGAATTGCGCAAACTGTGGCCGCACAAACTCATCGTCAAGGGCATCCAGCATCCCTCCGATGCGGTGCTGGCCGCCGACTGCGGAGCAGACGCGGTGGTGATTTCCAATCACGGCGGACGCGTGCTGGATGCCGCGCCCGTGCCCATTCTGACCTTGCCCCAAGTGGTCGATGCCGTGGGCAAACGCATCACGGTGATCATCGATAGCGGGTTTCGCCGCGGGGCGGATGTGATCAAGGCGCTGGCGCTGGGGGCGAACGCGGTGATGCTGGGACGCGCGCCGCTGCATGGCCTCGCCGCAGCCGGTGAGGCGGGTGCTGCGGGCGCGCTGCAAATATATCGCGATGAGATCGACCGGGTGCTGGCGCTGGTGGGTTGCACCGCGCTCGATCAACTCACGCCCGAGCACGTGGACATGCGCTATGCGTACTCTGTGCCCAACCACATGCAACCTTTGGGAGACCAAGGACTCGCGTCAAAATAAGTTGACTATATTTGTACATTATGTTTTAGTGAGGTCATGCGAGATCAGGCGACCGTTAAGCAGATTGCAGCAAAATATCGTTCGCTGTCGGAATTGATGGACGAGCGCATGCGTCGCCAGTGGGCGGCTGCGGAAGCACATGCCTACGGATGGGGTGGATTGCAAGCGGTCAGTGGTGCGGTCCGTATGTCGCCGAACACGATCCGCAAAGGGTTAGACGAGTTGGCGGCGCGCGAGCAAAACCCGGATGAACCCTTGGACCCGCGCTTGCGCCGAGAAGGTGGAGGACGCAAGCGATGCAGCGAAGCGGATCCGCAGTTGATTGAAACCTTGGAGCGGTTGGTTGAGCCAGTGACACGCGGGAATCCGATGTCGGCGTTGCGCTGGACGTGCAAGAGCACGAGTAATCTGGCCGAGGAATTAACCCGCCAAGGACATCGGGTAAGCCCGCGCACGGTGGGGCGGCTACTGAGCGCGGACGGCTACAGGTTGCAGGGGAATCACAAGACGAAGGAAGGGGGATCGAATCCGGATCGCAACGCGCAGTTTGGACATATCAATGTGATGGTCAAGGCGTTTCAGTACCGTGGTCAGCCGGTGATCTCAGTGGATACCAAGAAGAAGGAACTGATAGGGGAATTCAAGAATGCCGGACGCGAATGGCGTCCCAAAGGTGAACCCGAAGAGGTGAAGGTACACGATTTTATTGATACAGAGTTGGGCAAAGCCATTCCCTGTGGAGTCTATGACCTGAGTGAAAACAAGGGCTGGGTGAGCGTAGGCATCGATCACGATACGGCACGCTTTGCTGCGGATGCCATACGCCGCTGGTGGGAAAAGATGGGGATCAAGCGCTATCACGACGCACGCGAATTGTTGATCACTGCCGACGGGGGTGGCAGCAACGGAAGCCAATGTCGTTTATGGAAGGTCGCGCTGCAGGAGTTGGCCACGAAACTGCAAATACCGATTCACGTGTGCCATTTCCCGCCAGGCACCAGCAAGTGGAACAATATTGTACACCGCATGTTCTGCCACATTACCCAGAACTGGCGTGGCCGCCCCCTGGTCAGCCACGAGGTCATTATTCAGTTGATCGCCAATACCCGCACCAAAGCAGGATTGAGAATCCGCGCGGAGTTAGACTCAAGGCGCTACCCCACTGGCATCAAGATCAGCGATGAAGAACTTGCAGCATTGAAGTTGAAACCAGCGAAATTCCAAGGCGATTGGAATTACACGCTATTGCCAGCACGGAATAAAAATTAATCAACTTATTCTGACGCGACTCCTAACGTCATGCAACTTCGACAAATAGCCGGCACGCCTCTCAAGGTTTCGACGGTCGGCCTAGGCTGCAACAATTTCGGCCTGCGCATCGACACCGAAGCCTCGCGCGCGGTGATCCACAAGGCGCTGGATCTGAGCATCACGTTTTTCGACACCGCCGATGTCTATGGCCACAAAGGCGGTTCAGAAACCTGCCTCGGCCAGAATCTCGGCGCGCGGCGCAAGGATGTCGTGATCGCGTCGAAATTCGGCAATGCGATGGACGAGGCCGGCATGATGAAAGGCGCCTCGCGCCGCTACATGATGGCTGCGGTTGAAGCTAGTCTGAAGCGGCTGAAAACCGACTGGATCGATATCTATCAATTGCATCGCTTCGACCCGACCGTGCCGCTCGACGAAACCCTGGGCGCGTTCGACGATCTCATCAAGCAGGGCAAGATTCGTTACGCCGGCGTTGCCGCTGCGGCATGGCAGTTGGTGGACATGCAATGGACGGCGCGCACCAAGGGCCTTGCGCCGCTGACCACTTGCGAGACGGAATACAGCCTGCTCGCGCGCGAGCCGGAGCGGGAATTGATCCCCGCCATGCAAAAACACGGCATGTCGCTGCTGCCGTACTATCCGCTCGCCAGCGGTTTTCTCACCGGTAAATACCAGCGCAACGCGCCCAAGCCGGAAGGCGCGCGCATCACCGAGGGCAAACGCTACGAAGAAATGTTCATGACCGATGCCAACTGGACACGCATCAAAGGCCTGGAGGCGTTCTGCGCGCAACGCGGGCACGCGCTGCTGGAGCTTGCGTTTAGTTGGCTCGCCGCGCAGCCGGTGGTAGCCTGCGTAATCGCGGGTGCGACGCGGCCCGATCAGCTTGACGCCAACGTCAAGGCTGCCGGGTGGAAACTAACGCCAGATGAATTGCGTGAAATCGATAAAATCACAAACAACGCCACGCCACCAAGAGATTAATATGAAGACCACTCAACGCATCATCACCGCCGCACTGCTGGCGAGCGCGCTGCCCACTCCATACCTTACCGCCAACGCACAGGGCTATCCCAACCGCCCGATACGCGCCGTGGTGCCGCTCGCGCCCGGCGGCGGCACCGACACGGTGGGCCGGCTGGTGTCCGCCAAGCTCGGCGAACTGCTCGGCCAGCAGATCGTGGTCGATAATCGAGGCGGGGGCGGCGGCGTGATCGGCACCGAACTGGTGGCCAAGGCATCGCCGGACGGCTACACGATACTGGTCGGCTCCATCACCACCAACGCGGTCAACCCGGTGCTCTACAGAAAACTGCCCTACGATCACATCCGTGATTTCGCGGGCATTTCGATGGTAGGCACCGTGCCCAACGCGCTGGTGGTTCACACCAGCGTGCCGGCCAAGAGTCTGAAGGAGTTTATCGCGCACGCCAAGGCCAACCCCGGCAAGATCAGCTACGGCTCGGCGGGCGTCGGTAGCGCACCGCATCTGTCGATGGAATTAATCAAGAACATGGCGGGCATCAGCATGGTACACGTGCCGTACAAGGGCGCGGGCGCGGCGCTGGCCGATGTGCTGGGCGGACAGGTGCAGGCGCTGTGCTCCAGCCTTGCCGGCCTATTGCCGCATATCAAGTCCGGGCGCGTGCGCGCGCTGGGCGTCACCACTGCTAAGCGCAATTCGCAATTGCCCGACGTGCCAACCATCGCGGAAGGCGGCATTCCCGGCTACGAAGTGCTGATCTGGTATGCGCTGTTCGCTCCGGCGCAAACCCCCAAGCCCATCCTGGATCGCCTAAACGCCGAGACGGTCAAGGCGCTGAACTCGCAGGACCTGAAAGAACGCCTGACCCAGCAAGGACTCGACGTGGGTTCATCCACACGCGACGAACTGACGGCATTCGTCAAGGCCGAAACGGTGAAGTGGGCGAAGGTGGTGAAGGATTCGGGGGCGCAGTTAGAGTAGCGCGCGGCGCACATCTCAGGTGGGTTTGCGTTTCAGCAAAAATGCCTGCACCGCGTCCTGTACCATCTCGCCGCGCTGATTGAACACCTGCAACTGGCGCTTCATGATGCCGCGGTCGGCGCGTGAGCTCTCGCGCTTTTCAAGCACTTTGAGTTTAGCGTGGATGGTGTCGCCCGCTTTCACCGGATTGGTAAACTTCAAACTGTCGAAGCCGAGAAACGCGATCAACGTATCGTCGTACAGATGCAACTGAAAAATCAGCCCGGCGGCGATCGCATATATCAGCGGCCCGTGCGCGATGCGCGTGCCGAACTGCGTGGTCTTGCAGTATTCCTCGTTGATGTGCAGCGGGTTGTAGTCGCCTGACAGACCCGCGAACGTCACGATGTCCGCTTCGGTGACGGTGCGCGCGGGACTGACAAACTCCGCACCCACATCCCATTCTTCCCAGTATATGCCCCTCATGTTTTAACCTTTAAGTATTTGTTTTTAAACAATTATTTAATAACACCCTGCTGACGTAACGCAGCGATGCGCGTCGCCGGCAGCTTCAGCAATTCGGTTAATACAGCATCGGTGTGCTCGCCCAGCAGCGGCGCCGGATTGGAAATGGTTTTGCCCATGCCGTCGAATTTGATCGGGTTGCCCGGCATGCGCACGCGCCCCACTTGCGGGTGATCGTACTCGACAATCATCTCGCGCTCGGCCACCGGCGGTTCGGCAAACGCGCCGGCGAGATCATTCACCGGCGCCGCGGGCACATCGGCTGCGTAGAGTTTTTCCAGCCACGCCTTGACTGTGCGTTGACGCAAAATAGTTTCAAGCAACGGCACGATGATGTCGCGGTGTTCCAGTCGCTTGGGATTGGTGGCAAAACGCGGATCGTCGGCAAGCTCCGGGTGTTCAAGCACCACGCAGAGTTTTTTCCAGAAATTTTCCTGCCGCGTGGCGATTACCAGATAACCGTCCTTGGCCGCGAAAGCCTGCCATGGCACGGTGAATTCATGCGAGGTGCCCTGCGGAGTGGGCACCCCGCCCGCCGTCAAATAATGCGTGGCCATGTAGCTCAGCAGATTGAGCATGCCGTCGAACATCGAGGTTTCCACGCGGCAGCCCTTGCCGGTTTTTTCGCGCTGATACAGCGCGGCCAACACCGCTTCGCACGAAAAAATACCGCCACTCAAATCCGCCAGCGGAATGCCCACCCGCGCCGGCGGCCTGCCCGGCTCGCCGGTAATCGACAAATAACCACTAATCGATTGAATCACCAGATCGAGCGCCGGGAAATCCTTGTACGCGCCCTCGCTGCCAAAGCCGGTGACCGAACACTGAATGATGCGCGGATTGATCGCGGAGAGCGTAGCGTAATCCGCCTGCAACCGCGCCAGCACACCAGCGCGAAAGTTGTCGATTACCACGTCCGACACCTTCACCAGATCATGAAAAATCGCCCGGCCTTCGTCGGACTTGAGATTGATGACGATGCTTTTTTTGTTGCGATTGAAGGTGAGGAACAGCGTGCTGATGCCCTTGTACGGCGCTACCGAGGGTATGCGCCCCAGATCGCCTTCCGGCGTTTCGATCTTGATGACCTCCGCGCCCAAGTCAGTCAGCACCTGGCTGCCATAGGTGCCGGCGATGATCTGGCCGAGCTCTAGGATGCGCACACCTTGCAGCGGATGTGGCACTTACAGCCCCAGCCCGCGTGCAATGATATTGCGCTGTATCTCCGACGTGCCCGCGCCGATGGTCGCCAGGCGCGAATCTCTGAAAAACCTCTGCATCGGGTATTCCATGCAGTAGCCGTAGCCGCCGAGGATTTGCAGACCCATGTCGGACACGGCCTTGTAGGTTTCGCCGGTGTGGAGCTTGACCACGGCGGCGTCGTGGCGCGTGGCCTTGCCCTGATCCATCAGCCACGCGAAACGATAAACCATGGTGCGCGAGATATCGAGCATCATTTTCATGTCGGCCAACTTGTGCGAGATGGCCTGAAACTCGCCGATAGTTTTACCGAACTGTTTGCGGGTTTTGGCGTAGTTCAGTGCGTATTCAAACGCGGCGGTGGCAGCGCCGGTTCTCGCCGCCGACAGGCACAGCCGCTCATACCAAATATAGGCATCCACCGAACGCCAGCCCTCGCCCACCTTGCCCAGCACCGCCGACTTCGGCACCTGCACTTCGCTGTAGAACACCTGCGTGGTGCCGATGGCGCGTTGGCCCAGCGTTTTAATTTTTTTGATCTCAATGCCAGGCAGCTTAGTGTCGATCAGAAAATTGGTGATGCCCTCGTGCTTTTTGCCGGCGCTGGAGGTGCGCGCGATCAACAGGCACAGATCACTGCAATCCATGCCTGAGGTAAACACTTTCTGACCGTTGATGAGATAACCGCCTTCGTGCTCCGTTGCCTTGGTGGTCAGCGCCGCAGCGTCCGAACCTGACTGCGGCTCGGTGATGCCAAAGCACACCGCGATTTCGCCCTTGACGACACGCGGCAGGATGGATTGCTTTTGCTCCAGCGTGCCGTCGCGCATCACCGCGTAACCGCCGTAGGTCAGCGTGCGAAACACCCACATCGCCAGTTCCTCGAAGGCGTATCCGCATTCTTCGAGCAGAATCGCGAGATCAATCGCGTTGCCACCGGTTCCGCCATATTCAGGCGGCATGATCAAACCAAACCAACCGTTCTTGGCGAGCGCGTCGTACGCCTCGCGCGGTGGACGCGCCTCTTCGTCACACTGGGCCGCGTATTCCAACGGACATGCTTTGCTTAACAGCGCGCGCAGGTGCTCGCGGATTTGGTTTTGTTCGGGGGTGAAAGAGTAATCCATTACAAAATCCTCTGTATGTGCAGCACGTAGGATAGGTGAAACCCATCACAAACGCAGCCTCGTAACCCAATGTGCAAGATCAGCCGTTCAACTTCGCCAATGCCAACACGCGCTTGGCCCGTGAATACATGGCGTAATCAATCAGTTTGCCTTCGACCGCGATGGCCGCCACGCCGGTTTTCTCCGCCGCTTCAAACTCCGACACCACGCGCGTATACCAGATCACCTCGGATTCCGGCACGGCATACGCCTGGCGTATCGTCGCGATCTGCTTCGGGTGGATCGGCGTGCGGCCCAGAAAGCCTAGTCGCGCGGACAGCGTGGAATCTTTTATCAAGCCTTCTTCATCCGCGATATCCGAAAACACACCGTCGAGCGGATAGGCGCCCGCCGCGCGCGTGTCGTTCAGCACTTTAGATTTTGCATACAGCAACTCCGTGCCCTCGATCGACCACGCGCAGCCCAGATCGGTTTGCAGATCACCATCGCGCGCGCTGCCGATGCAGGTGGCCGTCACGCGCGGCGAGGCTTTAATCAGGTTGTAGCAGTTATAAACGCCCAATGCACTTTCGATCATCAGGCAGATTTCGACACTGCCGGGCTTCATGCCTTTGGCAGTCTCGAACTTATCGAGCAGCGCGGCACAGGCTTTCACTTCCTCCACCGTCTCACCCTTGGGCAGAAAAATCATGTCTAGGCCCTGACGCACCACGGCGGCGAGGTCGGCTTCGAGCATGCCGGTGGCCGGCGCGTTGGTGCGCACGAAGATGCCCAGCGCGGATTTTCCTGATGCAGCAACACGTTCAATCTGCGCCGCCACCAGCGTGCGCGCTTCGGGCTTGGCGGCGATGGCCACGGAATCTTCCAGATCAAAAATCACTGCGTCGGCGCCGGATTCCAGCGCCTTGGCCATCACGCGATCCTTGGAGCCGGGGGCAAAAAGTGCTGTGCGGACAGGTTTCATGAGGTTATCGTAAGTATTTTTTTTTAATAAGTATTTAAATTACTACTTGGCGTAACTCTCGACGCGCATCGGCGGATTGTCGATTTCCGCCAGGCGTCCATCCTGCGCCATGATCTCGATAAAGTTTTCGAGCGCATGCCACGCGTGCGGCATGCCGAAATTCGCGCTGGTCTGAAAAATAATTTCCATCACCTCGCGCGGGCTTGCGCCCTGACGCATCGCGCCGCGCATGTGACCTCTGGAGTTGGTCGCCTCGCCCACCGCGAGGCAATCGCCGATCATGCACAGGAGTCGTGTCTTGTCGTCCACGATGCCGCGCGAGTACATCTCGCCGTAGCAGAACTTCACCCACAGCCCGGCGAAGCCGCTGTCCATCTGCTCGATCCAGTCAAGGATATTGATGTGGTGACGCGGGCGCATGGTGAGACCGCGACCCACCGCGAGCCAGCCGTGTTTATCCACCAGCGGTTTCGTGCGCGGATCGGCCATGTCATCTTTGTGCCAGGTTTTTTCTTCCGCTGCGCGATTGCGCTTGCTCGCTGTGCCATCTAGCGGCAACTGTAATTTTTTCAGTTCCGGCAGCAGGCCGAGTTCCTCAACGATCTTGTGAAACGTCTCTATCGCGGGGTCAACGGTCACCAGCCCGCCGTACACCTGGCACTGCAAAATAATATCGGCGATTTCGCACACGGACACTTTTGCCGCCAGCGCCGCGCGCACGGTGTCTTCCAGCAGCCGCTGCGACTTAGCCATAGTGTACTGGCCGATCAGCACCAGAAAACGCGTGCGCGTATCCAGCGCCGGACGGCGCGACAGGCCCGTGATTTGATAATCGAGCCAGGCGCGCGTGAAGTGTTGATCGATGGCGTCGCGTTGGGCGAGGCGTTTTTCAAAACCTTTGCCGTGCATTTTGATGCCGGTATCAAATGCATTAGCGCCGTACTTGGCGCGTAAATCGTCGGTCATGGACATTCCCTGAAAAAGCTTGATATGGAAAAACCAATTTTAACCCAGCGGCGACGCCTGCCCCGTGTTGCTCCCAGGGCAATTACATCAAAAAGCCATATGAATGATAAGGTTATGTCGTTGGCTGTGGACTTGTACTTTTTGCCGAAGCTGTGTAGTTTTCTGTCTTTTTGGAGCCGTGATGGAGACAGAAAAGCCCGTGAGTCTTGCCGA
>CAWUUY010000213.1:0-3041 GCA_963924885.1 uncultured Burkholderiales bacterium
GCAAGCCCGACGACTACAGCGACAACTACCGCGGCGAATACGGCATCGAAGACACGCGCCAGGCGCTGCTCGAAGCGCACCGCGCCGGCATCAAACCGTTTTGCATTACCATCGATCACGAGGCGCGCGACTACCTGCCGCACATGTACGGCGCGGTAAACTGGACCCTGGTGGATGACGTCTCGCGCTTGCCGCTGAAGCTGGCGGATATTTACCGGCGCCTGACCACATAACACGTAGCCTCCGACTAACCTTCAACCATTCCTCACCTTCATGAACCTGACGGCAATGACCAAGGACCCGGACGCGCGCGCGGGTCTGTTACTGATTTTGGCCACCATGCTGGCGCTGATCGCCAGCAATTCGCCCCTGGCCGATGTGTACAACCGTTTGCTGGCCGTCAAGGTGTCGATCAGTGTCGATCAGTGGCTGCTGGCTAAACCGATGCTGCTGTGGATCAACTACGGTCTGATGGCGGTGTTTTTTCTGTTTGTCGGACTGGAAATCAAGCGCGAAGCGCTGGGGGGTTCGCTCTCCACGCCGCGCCGCGCGGCGTTGCCGTTTACCGCCGCGCTGGGCGGCATGCTGGTGCCCGCGCTGATCTACGTCGCGATCAATCGTGGCGATGCGGTCGCGCTGCAAGGCTGGGCGATTCCCACCGCCACCGACATCGCATTCGCCCTCGGCGTGCTGGCGCTGCTCGGCAGCCGGGTGCCGGTGACACTAAAGGTGTTGCTGTCGGCGGTCGCCGTGATCGACGACCTCGGCGCGATCATCATCATCGCACTGTTCTATACCGACCACCTGAGCATGGCCATGCTTGCCGCCGCCGCCTTGGGCATCGCGGCGCTGGCCACCTTGAATTTTTGCGGCGTGCGCAATATCGGCGCCTATCTGCTGATCGGCATCATCGTGTGGCTCGCCGTGCTGAAATCGGGCGTACATGCCACGCTCGCGGGCGTCGCCGTCGCCATGTTCATTCCCGGCAAGCGCGACGCCTCCGGACACTCGCCGCTCACCACGCTCGAACACGCGTTGCGGTCATGGGTGATCTACGCCATCGTGCCGGTGTTTGCGTTTGCCAATGCCGGCGTGGCGCTTACCGGCATCGATTGGGGTAAATTCCCGGTCGATGTCGCGCTCGGCATCTCCTGCGGTCTGCTGTTCGGCAAGGCCATCGGCGTGTTCCTGGCCTGTTGGCTGGCAGTCAAAATCGGCATCGCCGAACTGCCCGAACGCGTCAATTGGCGCATGCTGTCCGGCATGGCGATGCTCTGCGGCATCGGCTTTACCATGAGCCTGTTCATCGGCACACTGGCGTTCGAGGAACAGATGGCCACCTACGCCGCCGCAGTACGCATCGGCGTGCTCGGCGGCTCTCTGTGTGCGGGTATTCTGGGTGTACTGGTATTAGGAGGTCTTAAAAAAAATGTATATAAAACAAATACTTAGATTGCCTCTCGTGACGCATAGGCAACTCGCGCTGCGCGCCGGGCTAGCGCTAAGCATGATCACCCTAGCGTCTGCCTGCCTGCACGCACAAACCGGCAACGTCGCGGTCACACAGGAACACCGCATCCGCGTCAACACGCTGACCCAAGGGTTGGCACATCCGTGGGCGCTCGCCTTCCTGCCCGACGGACGCATGCTGGTGACCGAACGCGCGGGCCGGCTGCGCATCATCGGCAAAGATTTCAAGCTCGATCCGCTGCCCGTCGGCGGCGTGCCTGCCGTGGCGGCAGTCGGCCAGGGCGGCTTGCTGGATGTCGTGCTGCATCCGAAATTCGCTGAGAACTCGCTGGTGTATCTGTCGTACTCCGCCGGAGACAACAAAGGCATCGGCACCGAAGTCGCGCGCGGCACGCTCAAAGGCAATCAACTGGAAAACGTGCAGGTGATTTTCCGCATGCAGCCCAAGCTGCGCACCGGTTATCACTTCGGCTCGCGGCTGGTGTTTGATCGCGAGGGCTATCTTTACATCACCCTCGGCGACCGCGGTGAAATGGAGCGCGCGCAGAATCCCGGCGACCACAATGGCTCGGTGATCCGCCTGCACGACGATGGCCGTGTGCCAAAAGACAATCCGTTCGTCGGCAAGCCTGGTTGGCTGCCCGAAAAATTCACACTGGGCAACCGCAACATGCAGGGCGCGGCACTGCATCCGCAAAGCGGTTTGCTGTGGACACACGAGCACGGCCCGCAGGGCGGCGACGAAATCAACGTGATGCGCGCCGGCGTCAACTACGGCTGGCCGGTGATTACCTACGGCGCCAACTACGGCACCGGCACCAGAATCGGCGACGGTACGGCCAAAGACGGCATGGCGCAGCCGCTGCACCGCTGGACGCCCTCTATCGCACCTTCGGGCATGGCGTTTTACAGCGGCGACAAGTTTCCGAAATGGCGGGGCGACCTTTTCGTCGGCGCGCTGCGCGATCAAATGCTGGTGCGGCTGAAACTCGACGGCGAGAAAGTCACGCTCGAAGAGCGCCTGTTGAAAAATGCGCTGGGCCGTATCCGCGACGTGCGCGTGGGGCCGGATGGGTTGCTCTATCTGCTGACCGACGAAGCCAATGGCGTGCTGGCGCGCGTGGAACCTGCCGAATAATCCCTATGATCCTTATGATCCTTATGCACTCTTGAACCGCGACACCCGCGCAAACCAGATTGCCGCGAACGGCAGCACCATCGCCAGCACCATCCCGACGATCAGCAATTCACCAAGCTGCGAATAATCCGCCGCCACTTTCACCGCGCCATCGGGGGCGCGCACTTCGCGCGTCACAGTATACATCTGGTTGAGATACTTGGCACCAAGCGCTGATGCCGACAGCGCAAGGTTGGTAAACGACGCCATCACCGCGAAGTACGTCGCCTTAAGATTCACCGGCGCGGAGCGCGCGATCCACGCCAGCATCGGAATCATCGCCACCTGCCCCAGCGGCGAAGCGAGCGTGGTGTTCACCAGCGCAATGGTACGTGCGCCCACCGCGCCGTCGGTCAGCGATGCCGTCCACTGATGCAGACCGTAAAACATGCCC
>CAWUUY010000214.1:0-3261 GCA_963924885.1 uncultured Burkholderiales bacterium
GCTGCAACGCGCGCTGGGCGCGCCGCACGCCAGCGCCGAGTGGGAATTGCACTTCGCGCGCCGCATGACGCAAGCGTGGCTACGCGCCGCGCCGCAAGTCACCTTCACCTGGCCGCAACGCGACGGCGAGCGCGAGCTTACCGTGAGCCCGCTGATCGAGCACTTACCCGAGACGGCGACCGAGGCCGAGCCCATCGCGTTATTGCGTGATGCGTTGTTCGACGCGCGACGTTTTGAAACGCTGGACGACTGGCGCGCGCCGCCGCTCTCGACCGCGAACGGCAGCGTGCGTGTCTCCGGCGGCGCGCAGATGTTTCAGAATCAGGCGGCGTGCCCGTTTCGCGCCTATGCCATACATCGCCTCGGCGCATCGGGGTTGGAGGAAGGCGCGGACGGACTGGACGCGCGCGATCGCGGCACGCTGGCGCATCAGGCGCTGGCGGTGCTGTGGCGTGATCTCGGTTCGCAGGCCACGTTGCTGGGGCTCAACGACGCGGCGCTGGAACAAAAAATCACCGGCGCGGTAAAAAGCGCCGTCGATGCGCTGTGTCAGGCGCGCCCCGACATCATGACCGATGCTTTCGCCGCGCTGGAACGCACGCGGCTCGCAGCCTTGGTCACACGGCTTGCGACGCTGGAAAAATCCCGCGCGCCGTTCGAGGTGGTGGCGTGTGAACAGGTGCGCGCGCCCGAGATTGCGGGCGTGCAACTCCATGCGCGGCTGGATCGCGTCGATCAACTTGACGATGGCAGTCAGGTGATCCTCGATTACAAAACCGGCGCCACGCATATCGGCGGCTGGGTGGGCGAGCGTCCGGACGAACCGCAGTTGCCACTGTATGCCGTCGATACGGGCGCGGACGTCTCCGGTGTCGCCTTCGTGCAGTTGCGCGCGCGCGAAGTGGCCTTCAAGGGGCTGACGCGCGAAGAAGAAGTGTTGCCGGATGTCGGCACCTTGTCGAATGCAAAAACGCTGTCGGCGCAAGCCGCGGATTGGCCTGCGCTGCTGGCGTCGTGGCGCAGGGTGCTGGAGGAACTCGCGCGCGACTATCTCGCGGGCCATGCCGAGGTCGCGCCCAAGCTGTATCCGAAAACCCGCGAGTACTGCGATCTGTCCGCGCTGTGCCGCGTGCGTGAGTTGATGGATCGCGGCGCATTGAATGATGCGGAGAACGCATGAGCGAGCGCGCCACGCCAGCAGAAGCCGATCGTGCTGCAAGAACGCACGCGTTAGACGTAACCCGCTCGTTCATCGTGCAGGCGCCGGCGGGTTCGGGCAAAACCGAGTTGCTGATCCAGCGTTATCTCGCGCTGCTGGCTGGCGTGGAAGCGCCCGAGGAAGTGATCGCGATCACCTTCACGCGCAAGGCGGCGGCGGAGATGCGCAGCCGCGTGTTGGTGGCGCTGGCCGCGGGGGCAAGCGATATGCCGCCGGAAGCGGCGCACGCGCAGGTGACGTGGCGACTCGCGCGCGCCGCGCGCGCGCGCGACACGGCGCAAGGCTGGGAACTCGCCGCCAACCCCAACCGGCTGCGCATCGACACCATCGACGCGTTGTGTCACTCGCTGGCGCGGCAAATGCCCGTGCTCTCGCGCCTGGGCGCGCGGCCCGAGACCGTGACCGACGCGCGCGCGCTGTACGAAGACGCCGCGCGGCGCACCCTCGCCTTGCTCGAATCCAAGAGTGAGAACGCGCGGCACGTCGCCAGCCTGCTGCCGCATCTGGACAACAACGTCGGGCAGGCGATTGATCTCATTGCCGGCATGCTCGCGCGGCGCGATCAATGGATACGCCATCTCGCCGAGCGTTTGTCGCCCGATGAACGCCGCGCGCAACTTGAGGCCGCGCTGGCCAATGAGATCGAACAACCGCTGGAGCGACTGGTGGAATTAATGCCCGTCGCGCTGTGTGAGGAACTGGCGGCGCTGCTGCGCCATGCCAGCGCCCACCTCGCGCCGGCGGATATTGCGTCACCCATACGCGCGTGCGAAGGGCTGACGGAGTTGCCCGGCGCGGATGCGGCCAGTCTCGATGCCTGGCGCGGTGTCGCCGAGCTGGTGTTAATCAAAGACGGCGCCTTGCGCAAACTGGTCAACAAAAACACCGGCTTCCCGCCTGGCACGGGCAAAGAGAAAGCCGCCGCAGCCGCGGCCAAGGCACGGCACGCCGAACTGATGGCGGCCTTCGCGCCTCATCGCACCTTTGTCGAGATGCTGCATTTCACCCGCGCCTTGCCGCCCGCGGCCTACACCGAGTCGCAATGGCGCGTGGTCGAGGCGCTGGCCGCGCTGCTGCCCGTGGCCGCAGCGATTCTGGAACTGATTTTCGGCGAACGCGGGCAAGCGGATTTCACGGCGGTATCGCAGGCCGCGCTGCGCGCGCTGGGCGACGAGGATGCGCCGACCGATCTGGCGCTGTCGCTTGATTACCGCATTCGCCATTTGCTGGTGGATGAATTTCAGGACACCTCGCTGTCGCAGTACGAGCTGCTGAGAAAGCTCACCGCCGGCTGGCAACCGGACGACGGGCGCACGCTGTTCGTGGTGGGTGATCCGATGCAATCGATTTATCGTTTCCGCGAGGCCGAGGTGGGTCTGTACTTGCGCGCGCGTCACGAAGGTATCGGCACGGTGTCGCTGATACCGCTCACGCTGACGGTGAATTTTCGTTCGCAGCGTGGCGTGGTCGATTGGGTGAACCGCGCGTTCGCGGCGGTGATGCCCGATGCCGAAGACCTCGCCAGCGGCGCGGTGCCGTATGTGTCGTGCGTGCCGTCGCAACAGGCGGATGCCGATGACGATGATGAAGCGGTGCATATCCACGCGCTCGGCAGCTTTGATCGCGACTTGGAAGCGCAGCGCGTGGCCGACATCGTGCAGTGTGAGAAATCCGAAAATCCCAATAAAAACATAGTGTTACTGGTGAGGGCGCGAGGTCACCTGCGTTTCATCGCGCAGAGCCTGCGCGATGCCGGCCACACCTTTCAGGCGGTGGAGATCGAGCCGCTGGGCGAGCGTGCCGTGGTGCGGGATTTGACCGCGCTCACGCGGGCGCTGTTTCATCCGGCGGATCGTATTGCATGGCTGGCCGTGCTGCGCGCGCCGTGGTGCGGGCTGACGCTGGCGGATTTGACGGCGCTCGCGGGTGACGATCATCGCGCAACGGTGTGGACATTAATGAATGATGAAGCGCGGTTGCAAACGTTGTCGGTGGAGGGCTTGCAGCGCCTCACGCGCGTGCGCGGTATTCTCGCGGACTTC
>CAWUUY010000215.1:0-4413 GCA_963924885.1 uncultured Burkholderiales bacterium
CGAGGGCGGCAGGCCGGCCTCGACGCGCGCGCGCCGGTTGGCCGCGTACGAGGCTTTGGTGCCTTCGGGGCCGCGCAGCACCAATGCATGCACCATGCCGCGTCTGCCCACGTCCGCCGAGGTGGAGGCATCGCCAGTGGCGGACCACATGCGCGGCAAAGGTTGCTGATAGGCCGGCGGCCAGATGTTTACGTGACGGTGGGTAAAGTGCTTGCCCTCCCAACTGAACGGGCCGTCATGGTGTGTGAGCGATTTGGTGATGAGATCAATCGCCTCCCAATACCGCTCGCCGTTGTCCAGCGCGTTCATGTTGCTCGATGCCATTTCGCTGCCGCCGGATTTCACAAAACCGATGTCGAGCCGCCCGCGGCTGATCACATCGGCGGTGGCGTATTCCTCCGCGAGACGCACCGGGTCGGGCCGCAGCGTGACCAGCGTGCCCAGACTCAGGATACGCGCCTTCTTCGTTTGGCGCGCGAGTATCGCCACCAGCATGGGGTTGGCCGAGAGCAGCGAATTGATCCCGGCGTGATGCTCAATCGCGACGACATTCAGCCCCCGCTCATCGCACAGCAGGAATTCGTCGATGCATTCCTCGAACAGATCCGCCGCGATCTTCGGATCACAATAACGGTTGGGCAAACTGGCGCGTACTGATGGCGCGCGATCCAGCACATCCTGCGCGACATGGGGGTAGGGAATTTCACACTGATACCAGACATCCATGGTGTTTTTATCCTGACTAGGGTTGTTGCAGGAAGGCCTGCACGCGTGCTGCCAGCGCGGCGGGCTGTTCGATTTCGGGATGATGCCCGGCGGCGGCGATGGTTTCAAAACGCGCGCCGGGAATCAACTTGGCATAGGCCTCGCCATACGATGGCTTGACCACGCCGTCAGACGCGCCCCACAGCACCAGCGTGCGCGCCTTGATGCGGCCCAGCCAGCGCTTGAGTTGCGGGTTATGCATGTAGGGGTGAAATCCGTAGCGGCACAGCGCCTCCCAGTTGCGCGAACGGGTGACGAGTTCCGCGTCCTCCATGTCGTCGTAGCGCGGCGCGTGGGCGCCGGGATCGTGCCAGCTCGCGCGGGTCACCTCATCCGGATGCGCGTTGAACACGTCAAGAATATCCGGCGTCTCGCGGTCGCTGATCTTGATGCCCAACGGATCGACGAGAATCAAACGATCAATGCGCCGACCGGGGTGTACCGCGATCTCGGCCGCCAGCCACCCGCCGAACGACAGCCCCATCAGCGTCACCGGGCCCTTGGGCAGGGTATCCAGAAACGCCAGATACAAATTAACCAGATCGTACATGCCGCCGAAATTTGCCGGGCGCTTGGATCCGCCGAATCCGGGATGGGACGGCGCGATCAGCTCGGCATCACGCGCGAGCAAATCCACGATGGGCAGCCGGGGATCAATGTGCTGAAAGCCGTGTAACAGCAGCAGCGGATGGCCGGCGCCGCGGCGCAGGACTTCCAACTCGATGCCGGCGACGGACATACGGTCCGCGGCCGGCGTGGTGGTGACAGTGGACATTCACAGTTCCTTGCGGTGAAACGACGCATTTTACGGAACCCCGAATTTACCGCATCGGGGACGAGAAACTCAAACGCAGATCGCGCGTCGCCTTGTTAAGGAGCAACGCCGCACGATGCCATAGAATAGAATTTGGATCGGCAGGGGGCCGCTACACCCACCCACGCCCGGTCAGTTCCGATTTCAAATACGCATAAAACACCGGCGCCGCGATCACGCCCGGCATGCCGAACGCGGCTTCCATCACCACGATGGCGAGCAGCAGTTCCCACACGGCGGCTTGTATTTGCGAGCCGACGATGCGCGCGTTAATAAAATATTCGAGCTTATGCACGATCACCAGAAACGCCAGCGAGCCGATGGCCGCCGGCAGCGAAAAACTCAAGCTGATGACCACGATCACGGTGTTGGAAATCAGGTTGCCGATCACCGGCAGCAGGCCCGCCAAAAATGTGATCAAGATCATGGTCTTGACCAGCGGCAAGTGAATGTCGAACATCGGCAGTATCGCCGCCAGATAAATCGCGGTGAGAAAAGTGTTCAGCGCGGAGATGCGCACCTGCGCGAACACGATGCGGCGAAACGAATCGGAGAGTCGCGCCATGCATTGCGCCAACGCGCGCGCCAGCGGCCCGGATGTTTGTCCGGGCATCGCTTCGCGCAGCGAGACCATGCCGCCGATCACCATGCCGATCAGTGCGTACACCATGCCGTGCCCGACCTGCCCGCCAACGGATTGAACTTCCTTGGCGTGCGACCGCAGCCACGCGACCAGTTGATCCTTCAGATCGGAGGCGTCCACCGGTATCCAGTCGCGCATTGATTCGGGCAGGGTCTCGCGCGCCTTGTCAAGGATTTCGGCCATTTTCTCCAGCAGCACCGACAGGCTGCCCGCGTCACTGCGCAAAAATAAAATCATCGCCAGCACCGCGCCGCCGATCACTAGAATAATCAGCGTGAGCAGCAGCGTCAGCGCCACCAGCTTGGCGCGGCCCGGATGGTTCACGCCGAACATGCGCGGCGCGGCCATGTGTACCAGCTCATGCACCAGCAGGCCTGCGAACAGGGCGGGCAGTAGATGCAGCTTGATCACCGTCGGCAGCGCCACCGCCATGAACACCAGTGTGGCGATTTCAGGGCGGCTTAGGGCGATGTTGCCGGTGAGATTGAGCATGAGTTTTTTTTAATGAGGGTTCAAGCGGCGAGTTTGGCGCGACGCCGGGCGGGCTTGGCGTGCAACGCATTGAGAAACAAATCCACCAGGCGTTCGGCGTCATGCGATACCGCACGGTAGTCTGGATCCAGTACCGAATCGCTGATCAGTCCGTCCACCAGCGCGCGTAATCCGACCGCGGCCTGTTTGATATTCAGAGTGCCGGGCAACTGCCCTTTTTTTACCGCGGCGAGCAATCCGCCTTCCATCTGTCGCAGGCAATCGGCGCGCATTTCGCCGATGCGCTGCCATACCGGTTCCATTTCATCAACGTGTTCGCACATGTGGAAAACAATGTGGAAAACACGGCGCGCCTGCGCGTCTTCGGATGTCCGGCGCAACATGCCGATCATCATGGTGCGGATGCTATTGAGCGGATCGGCGGCGGCGCGATGATCGGTCTGACAGACAGGCGACTCCATGGGCATGGTAACGCGCGCGAACATGTTGCAGAACAAATCCGCCTTGCCGGTAAAATGCCAATACACCGCACCGCGCGTGACGCCGGCCGCCTTGGCAATATCCGCCAGCGAGGTGCGCGTGACGCCGCGTTCGCTGAAAACGCGTTCCGCGACATCGAGAATGCGATGCCGGGTTTCGAGTGCTTTATCTTTCGTACGTCTAACCACTTATATTTTCATTTGAAAGGGCGGTGCTTAAAACCATGAGCAATGTAGGGCCTGAGTGTACCACTCACGTCCTTTACATACATACATGGTTGTATGTAAAATATTTGTAACAGTTGGCTTGCACACTGCCGGTCGCTATGACCCGCTGACCCGCCCCCGACTGTTATCAACAGCTACCGATTCCGCTACCGACCACAGGCTTCCATCATGAGGTTCCACAGAAAATTCGTTCAACACACTGCGTTAGGGTGCGCGCTGGCGCTGACCGCGTTGTTGTCGGGCTGCGACAAGCCCGCCGGCGGTCCGCCGGGCGGCTACCCGCCCGCGCCGGTATCAGTGATCACCTTGGAGCAACGCGATGTGCCGGTGCGTTATGAATATGTCGCGCAGACCGCCGGCTATCGCGAGGTTGAAGTGCGCGCGCGCGTGACGGGCATTCTCACGCAGCGCAATTACCGCGAGGGCGCGACGGTAACTCGCGGGCAATCGTTGTTTACTATTGATGCAGCGCCGTTTCAGGTGGCGCTGACGAAGGCCGAGGCCGATCTGTCTGTGGCGCAGGTGCGGCTGGCGCAGGCGCAGCGCGATCTTGCGCGGCTAAAGCCCGTGCGCGAAGCGCGCGCGATCAGCCAGAAGGAGCTGGATGATGCCGTTTCCGCCGAGCAGGTGGCCGAGGCCGAAGTAAAAAGTTTGCGCGCGCGGGTGAGCGAGGCGCAGCTTAATTTGGGTTACACGCGCGTGGGGTCGCCGATCAGCGGCATCGCCAGCCGCGCCGCAGTGTCCGAAGGCGCGCTGGTGTCGGGGCCGAATGTGCTTCTCGCCACGGTGACGCAAACCGATCCGATGTATGTGATCTTCGGCGTGCCGGATCGCGAATTTCTGGCGCTGCGCCGCGATGTTGAATCCGGGCGGCTCAAAATGCCTGCCGACCGCAAGTTTCAGGCGCGAGTGAAGTTGTCGGACGGCAGCTTGTACGATGGCATCGGTGCGCTGAATTTCACTGATGTGCGCGTCAACACGCAGACCGGAAC
>CAWUUY010000216.1:0-7826 GCA_963924885.1 uncultured Burkholderiales bacterium
TGCGAGTCCTGCTCGCCCGGCGACGGCATGGCGATCTGGGTCTGCCGCTGGAACGGTTGCTACTGGCTGAAGGGCGAAGACTTCCCGCTCGCTCGCACCCGCGCGTGCCGTCAGTACCGGATCTTTGCTGGGGGCAATCCCGACAGGTAACACGGTCGGCAGGAAGGTTTCGTTGTCGCAGGCCTGATCGGTGATGCGTTGGATGACCAGGCGTCCCATATTGACTTCCGCGCGGTCCGCCGGCCACGGGTCGGTGGGGTCGGTCAATTGATCCTCGGGCCTTGCCAATTGCGCGAAGACGTTGAATGCCACCGGGCCTTTGGCAAGGCGCTCGGTGAGTTCGGTGCGCAGGAAGTTGGCGCCCTTGGCTTTGGCTTCTTCATCGGTTAAGCCCAAACGTCCCGCCACCGGCTCGAAGCGCCAGCGCAGGGCTTGCGTGCGTCCCGCGGCATTGGTGGCGATAAAGGCGTTGGTGCTCCAGTACGGAACCGCGCCGAAGCTCGCCGGCACCGGCTGGCCATTTATATAGGCGGCTTGCCGGGTGGTCGCGGGGTTGGCCTTGGAAAATGCGGTAATGGCCTCGGCATTGGGCTGCTTGGTGGCCGGGTCGGGGGTGCGCACTTTCAGGAACTGCACGAGTTGCTCGGGCGTCTGCGCGAAAAAATGCGGCGCGGAAACAAACACCCAGTCCAGCCGTTCGTTGCCGTCCGCCACACGCACGGCGATGCCGCGCACGCTCTTGCCGTTGTCGGGCGCATTGGGATTGCCGCCGCCAATCGAAAAACGCCCGATGACGGGTGATGTTTTATTCGGCTGAAACATAGCGGCGCGCGTGATGGCCGCAGCGCCCGTGCCTGATTCGAACTGCCCGGCCACGCAGAACCCCTTGGCATGCGACGCGCGCGCCTTGTGCTGGCCGAACAGGCCGTTAAGGGCGTCTACCAGTTCCACCGGGGAGGTCTGCGGCGGTGCGGGTTGCGCCGCCATGGTGCTGGGCTGATCGGTGGACGCGCAGCCAGCGAGCGCTCCCGCCAGACCTACGAGTAGCAGTTTACGAACGGGACGGGATTCGAGTCGTGACATTAGAATTCTCCTTGAATAGGTAAAGTAAGCTTACATCAAGCGGATGGCGTCTGCGCCTGGCGCGCGAAGCCGCAATCAGGAGGTAGTCGGGGAGAAGGGGGAGGGCCTTACACACGCGGCAATTTGTTTGAGCACACGGCAGCTATCACCTTGGGCGTCAGGCGCCACCGGCAGGGCGCAGCGGAGCCGGTCTCAGTCCGGCCCGCCAGCCATCGTTGTTTTAGTGCGCCTTGTTTTTGTTCTCGTCCCAGCCGGTGGTTTTGGCGCCTTCGGTGGCGATCAGCACGTAGGCCATCACGCACGGAATGGTGCCGCGATTGGCCCAGTTGTGGTTGGTGCCCAACTGGATCACCACGTCGCCCGGCTTGAGCAGTACCGATCCTTCTTCCATTTCCATCCACATTTCGCCGGAGATGCAGATCGCGTAATCCACGGAATCGGTGCTGTGCCAGCGCGCGATGTTGCCCGGCGCGTAGACGCCATAACGAAACACCGAGCCGCCCGCGAGGCTGGTGCCGAGTTCCCAGTTGTTGGGGTCGTCGGTCGCAGTTTCGGCGGGCAGCTTTTTGGTGGCCCACAGCGGCACGTTGTCGAAGCCGGGGCGCAGGTTTTTCTGATCGATGGCGCTGTCCCATTTGATGCAGCTTTTGCCTTCTTTGTTAAAGCCGGTTACCAATCTGCGAAATGCCATTTAAAGTATTCTCCGTTGGTTAAAATCTAGGTAAAACACGATTGTCGCCGTGCCAAGTATATTACAGGCGCCGGCTTGTCATCATCCGAACCATCATCGAGGGAGTTGCCATGAAACCCGCACCCAAGAAAAAAACCGCTACACCCAAAACCGGCGCGCTCACCAAACTAAAACAAAAATATGGCGCCCGCGCCATAAACGGCTTGGCCCGCGCACACCCGGATCATGTGGCCGAGCATGTCGAGTGGTGCGACGCGCTCGACCCGCATTTCACCAAACTGTGGCTGGAATTTACCTACGGCGGCATGACCAGGCGCGGCATATTGGACGAGCGCAAGCGCTGCCTGATACTGGTGGGCCAGTTTCTGGTGATGGAGGATTGGGATCAGTTGGCGATACATATCCGCAATGCGCTGCGCCACGCCACGCCGCGCGAGGTGCTGGAGGTGTTGTTACAGGCGACCGTATATCTCGGTTACCCGAAAATCATGCGCGCCACGCTTGTGTTCACCAAGGTCGTCAAGCAATTGGGCCGCATGAAGGAGATCTCCGGAACGGCATTGCCGATCCCGGGCCGCCCTGAAAAACGCTTGCTGGCCGCCGAGCGCAAGACCTGGGGTGTCACTGCCAAAGAGTGTCCGCGTCAGGAAGAACTGCTGCGCAAATTCGGCTGGGAGGGTTTAAGCACCGGATTCCGATTGCAGCCCAGCCATCACCATAAAACGGTTGAGCAACTTGAACGCGTGGATGAACACTTCCTCAAGCTTTGGCTGGATTACATCTACGCCGGCATGTACACGCGCGGCATTCTCGACGACCAGACGCGCATCCTGTGTGTGATCGGCGAACTCATGGTGATGGGCGAATTCATTCAGGCCGAAAATCACATTCGCAATGCGCTGACGCATGGCGCAACGCCGCGCGAGGTGATGGAGGTCGTGCTGCAATCGACGATCTACGTCGGCATGCCGCGTTTTGTGCGCGTGGTGGCGCTGGTGGAGCGGGTGATTAAAGAGCTGGGGCGGATGGATGAGCTGACGAATACGCAGTTGCCGTTGCCTACATCTGGATCGTCGCTAACCGCTAGCCACTAACCGCGATCTTCGCCTCGCGCACTACGTGCTTCCATTTTTCCGCGTCGGTCTTGATGCGGTTGTAGAACTGCTCTGGCGGGCCGCCCGCGGGTTCCATGCCTTCATTCTCAAACCATTTCTGCATCGCGGGAGTCTTCATGATGCGCGCGACTTCCTGGTTCCAGCGCGTGATGATGTTGCGCGGCAGCGCCTTGGGGCCCCACATGCCGTACCAGTGGATGACTTCGTAGCCGGGCAGCGTTTCACTGATGGAGGGCACGTCCGGCAGCGCGCGCGAGCGTTTGCCCGGCGTGATACCGATGGCGCGCAGGCGGCCGTTACGGATATGCGGGATCACCGGCACCATGCTGCTGAAGCTGGTGTGCACTTCTGCCGCCAGCAATGCCGACACCACCGGACCTGTGCCTTTATACGGAATGTGGGTCATGGCGACTTTGGCGTCGAGCTTGAAGAGTTCGCTCGCCAGATGTCCCAGCCCGCCTGTGCCAGCCGAACCGTAGTTGTATTTGCTGGGGTTGGCGCGCGCACTCTCGATGAATTCCTTCACGCTTTTGATGGGCGAGGTCGGATGCATGGTAACGATGAGTCCCGTCTCGCCGATCAGGACGATGGGTTGGATGTCGGTGACGGTGTCGTAAGGCAGCTTGTGCAGGGCTGCGTTTGCGCCGTAGCTGCCGGAGACGAGAATCAGCGTGTAGCCGTCGGCCGGTGCGTTCACCACGATGCCGGCGCCGATGGTGCCGCCGCCGCCGCCGCGATTGTCGACAATCACGGGCTGCCCCCACGCCTCGTGGATTTGCGGCCCGATCAGCCGCGCCAGTGTGTCGGAGCCGCCGCCCGGCGCGAACGGCGTGACCACGCGGATCGGTTTGGTGGGGTATTTGTCTTGCGCGTGCGCCGGCATGGCGCCCCACACCAGCGTGGCGGCAAACAGGGTTTTGAAGATTGAAATCAACATGCGGTGTCTTCCTCTGATTCATCGGGCGGCGGCGGCCACGGAGCAAACAAAATCACGCATTCATTGCGTTAGTATACAAACTTCAAGCGTAACGTAGGGAATGTGAATATGGATTTGCAATTGAAGGGTAAAACCGCGCTGGTCACTGGCGCCAGTCAGGGCTTGGGCAAGGCGATTGCGGTTGGCTTGGCGATGGAAGGCGTGCAAGTGGCTATCACCGCGCGACGGCACGAGTTGCTGGAAAAAGTCGCGGCGGAGATCGTGCAAAAAGGCGGTCTGAAGCCCGTGATCATCGCCGCCGACTTGTATCCCGAAAACGCGTCCGACGACATCGCTGCGCAGGCGCTAAAAGCGATGGGCCACGTGGATATTGTCGCCAACTCCGCGGGCGGCAGCCGCCCGCTGCCGCTCGATGGCTCAAAGCAGGCATGGCTCGAAGGCATGACGCTGAATTTCTGGCGTCTGCGCGAACTCACGCACGCGCTGCTGCCGAGCATGATCGCGCACCAATTCGGTCGCGTGATTAATCTCACCGGCACGCGCGAGCCGCGCAATCTGAATGCGGCGCACGCCGCCAAGGCGGCGGTGCATGTGTGGTCGAAGGGTCTGTCGAAAGTGGTGGCGAAAGATGGCGTGACGGTGAACTGCCTGCAACCCGGCAAGCTGCGCAGCGAACAAATCGACAAGCGCATGCCGACAGAAGAAGCGCGGCGAGCGTGGGCGAAAACAGAAGTGCCGATGCAGCGCGTAGGCGAGCCGGAAGAACTCGCTGATCTTGCCGTGTTTCTGGCGTCGCCGCGCGCGGGTTATATCTCGGGCAATGTCATCGCGGTGGATGGGGCGGCGCGATTTTTTGCGTTTTAGTCATTTTAAGTATTTGTTTTTATTTAATTATATATTGTACGATTTACCGAGCGGAAAAAAGATAAGCCATGAATGCCGATATCAAGACACGCCGCCGCGTGGTTTTGCTGTATCACGGAGACCGTCATGCGAGGCAAAGTGCCGCGCCCGAAAACAGCCGTTTCCTCAAGGTGTTTCAGGCCCTGAGCGCGCTGGGCGTGGACGCGCAGCCCGCCGTCTATCACGATGATTTTTGCGACGAGGTGCGCGCACAACTGATGCAGGTTGACGGCGTATTGGTGTGGTTCAATCCCAACGAAGGCGGGCGTGACCGTTCTGTGCTGGACGCGATGCTGCGCGAGGTGGCGGCAGCCGGTGTTTATGTCAGCACGCATCCCGATATTATTCTCAAGCTCGGCACCAAGGAGGTGTTGGTCCAAACGCGCAATCTTGGATGGGGCAGCGATACCCATTTGTATCGCACGATGGACCAGGTGCAACGCGAGCTTCCCGCGCGGCTCGCCGGCGGGCAGGCGCGTGTGTTGAAGCAATACCGAGGCCAAAGCGGCGATGGCGTGTAGAAGGTGGAACTTGCGGATGCGGGCGGCGGGTCATTGCCGGTGGACAAAACCCTGGTGCGCGCTCGCCACGCCAAACGCGGCTGCATTGAAAAAACCATTACGGTGCACGAATTTTTCTTGCGCTGCGAGCCGTACTTCAAAGGCGGCGGCAGGATGATCGATCAGGCGTGGCAGCCGCGTTTGCCGGAAGGCATGATTCGTTGCTACCTGGTGCATGACCAGGTGGAAGGCTTCGGCCATCAGGCCATCAACGCGCTGTATCCCGCGCTGCCCGGCGCGCCGCCGGAAGCAGCGCCCGCGCCCGGCCCGCGTCTTTATCACCCGCCCACCGTGCCGGCGTTTCAGGCGCTCAAGCGCCAGTTGGAGGATGAATGGGTGCCGGCAATGCAACGGCTGCTCGATATTCGTATAGAGCAATTGCCTGCGCTATGGGATTGCGATTTCATGTTCGGACCCAAGAACGCGTCCGACGAAAATACCTATGTTCTGTGTGAAATCAACGTCAGCAGTGTGTCGCCGTTTCCCGATGCGGCGGTGGCACCGCTCGCGCATGCCATACTCGAGCGGCTGGGTTAATTTAACTGTGCTCAGTCCAGCCGCACGTTCACTTGTTTCACCACGCCTTTCCAGCGCGCGTCTTCGGTTTCCAAAAACTTGCGGAAGTCGTCCGGCGAGCCGGGCGTGATGTCGAGCGTAACGGCGGTGAAGCGCGCTTTCACGTCGGGCGCATTCAGCGCCTTGTTGATTTCGCTGTTCAATAACGCCACGACATCCTTGGGCGTGCCCGCCGGCGCCAGCATGCCGTACCACTGATAGGCGATGAAATCCTTGACGCCGGATTCCTGAAACGTCGGCACGCTGGGCAGCAGCGCGTGGCGTTGCGCGCTGGTGATGGCGAGCGGCTTTAGCTTGCCCGCGCGCACATGCGGAAACGACGCCGGCGCGGCGTTAATCACCAGCGGAATCTGTCCAGCCATGGCATCGATCAGCGACGGCCCGCCGCCTTTATAGGGTACATGGTTCAGCGTGAGGCCGGTTTTAAGCCGCAGCCATTCGTAAGTCATGTGCGGCCCGCTGGCCAGACCGCTGGTGCCCACCGCGAATTTCGAGGTTTGCGCGGGTGTCATCGCCAACAGTTCTTTCAGCGTGCTCACGCTGAATGAGGGATGCGCGGCCATGATTTGCGGCGAGGTTGCCACCAGATTGATCGGCGCAAAATCTTTGATCGCGTCGTACGGCGGCTTGCTGTAGACCAGCGAGTTGATGCTGTGCGGCTGGTCGGCGAGGACGAGGGTGTAGCCGTCAGGCGTGGCCTTGGCGGCGATCACCGTGCCGATCAGGCCAGTGGCGCCGGGGCGATTGTCAACCACAAAGGTTTGTCCCAATGCGTCAACGAGTTTCTGGCCGATGGCGCGTCCCGTCAGATCGGAGCCGCCTCCGGGCGGGTAGGGCACGATGATGCGCACCGGGCGCGAGGGGTATTTGTCGGCGGCAACGGCTGCAAAAGAGCATAACGCGTTGACGGCAAACAGGGCCAAGAGGTATTTCAACGGCAATCTCCCCAACGCGGTTAATCCGACACAAACAGCGCGCGCGGCGGCGCCACGCGGCGGAACACGATATCGCCGTACCACGCATGCGCGTTTTCGCCGGTGTTGTCGGTGTCGGTCATCACGGCGATGGCGGTGATGCGGCCTGGCTCCTCGCCGAAGGCGCGTTTGTAATCCTCGTAGACGTTGCGCGTGATGTCCTGCCACTGGCCGATCTTTTCATGGCCTGATTCGGCAACGATCATTTTGATGCGCGAGGTGTGCAGGTTGGGCAATACACGATCGCGCAGGGCGCGGTTTTCCCAGATGTACATCAGCGTGGCGTAGGGCAACTGCTGGCGCGTGACCAGCCGCACGTTATCGAAAAACATGCGGTCATCGAGCGCGAGGGAGTCGATGTCGCCGGCGAAGCTGACCACCACGCGTACCGGAGAATCTTCAAGGTGCCGGGTGGTGTTGTCGGCGGTTTTGATGAGGTCATCCACCTTCCACTGCCAACTCAGCAGCGGATACTGTTGCGGATCGAGATCGAGTTTATGCACCAGGCCAGATGCCGAGTTTTCCGCTTTGGCTTTGACGGCGGTGCGGCCATCGGTATCCACCAGTTTGTATTCGGTGGATTTCTTGAAGCGTGACAGCGTCCATACGCGCCAGCCGTTGGGCAAGTTGTCGCCGGGTTCGTTTTCTGAAAAGAGGTTGACGTACGGCAGCGCGATCTCGGCTGGACCATCCAATACGCTGGCGCAGCCGGCCACCATGGCCAACGCGACCATCAGCAAGGCGCGCCAAGCGGTGGCCGCGTACCGATGCAACATCTTTCTCCTCCGGGGTGAAACTGGGTTTTGTTATCTCTTTGATTCTACCGCGCCATTCTAGCAGCCTGCCGGACTTAGCCTAAACCGGCCAAGAAAGGATGAATTTTTCAATGCAAAAGTATCCGACAAAGGTGCTCAAACAGAATGGCACGCGCAAGTCCGTCACAAAGCGCATCACCGCGTCGGCATGCTCGCGCAAGCGGCTGATGAG
>CAWUUY010000217.1:0-10591 GCA_963924885.1 uncultured Burkholderiales bacterium
ATGACTGCATGCCCATCAGGTACACGGCAGGGTTGGCCGCTAGCGCGCCCACCACCACGGGGAATTTGTACTTGCGCCCCTTGCCATCCACCACGTTGGTGAACAAAAACGCGCGGCGTTCCTCCTGCTCGATCCCGCCGACGTACTGCCAGCGCACCAGCGGATGCATCTCGGCGTCTTTGTCGATTTCACGATCAACGGTCAGCAAAAGACCGGCTTTTTTCAGCGTGGCGAGGTGATCGTGGAGATCGGGGTATTTGCGGTCGTTGGGCATAAGATCAAAACCTTTTTTTGACGCAGATTTCGCAGATTAACGCAGATTACATCAACACCCACCTCGTCGTTCCCGCGAAGGCGGGGGGATGACGGTGGTGGGGTTAATCTGCGTAAATCTGCGAAATCTGTGGCGAATGTTTTTAAAGCAGTGACTACCAAGCCACCGTGCCGCCATCCACCGGCAGTATCACCCCGGTGATATGGTCCGACGCGCGTGACGCGAGCAGCACCGCCGCGCCTTTCAAGTCATCCGGGCCGCCGGTACGGTGCGACGGCACTTCGGCTTCGAGATTTTCTCGGTTGCGCTCGAACAGTTTTTCGTTCAGCGGCGTGACAAAAAAACCGGGGCAGATGCAATTGACCTGGATGTTGTGTATCGCCCACTTCACCGCCAGATCGCGTGTGAAATGCACCAGTGCGCCCTTGCTGGTGCTGTAGGCAATCGAACTGTAGGCCTTGGGATTGCGGCCCACGAGGCCGGCGATGGACGCAATGTTGATAATCTTGCCGCGCTTTTGTTTAATGAATTCGCGCCCAATCACCTGCGAGCAAATCAGCGCCGCGTTGAGGTTCAAATCCATCACCTGTTGCCAACGATCGAGCGGCGTGTCTTCGGGCGCTGCCACCCACGCGCGGCCCGCGTTGTTCATCAGCATATCGACGCAACCGAATTTTTTCAGGATCGCGTCTTTCATCGCCTCGACCTGTTCGGGCTGGGTGACATCGCATTTCACCGCCAGCGTTTTCACGCCGAGTTTTTCAATTTCGGCGCACGAGGCCTCGCACACTTCCACCTTGCGCGAGCACAGCACAATGTGCGAGCCGGCTTCGGCCAGCCCGGTCGCCATCTGCAAACCGATGCCGGTGGCGCCGCCGGTGATGACGCTGACCTGGCCTTCGAGGCTCAGTAAGTCTTTAACGTTAGCCACAAATAATCCTTTAACAACAAATACTTATGATAACTCAGTCTTTCAACAGCAAGCCGCCAATGATATTGCGCTGTATCTCTGAACTGCCTTCGTAGATACGCACAATACGCGCATCACGATACGTCGTTTCAATACCCGCCTCGCGCATATAGCCCATGCCGCCGTGGATCTGCACGGCGCAATCGACCACCCTGCCCAGCGCTTCGGTCGAAAACAGCTTCGCGGCGGAGGCTTCCATGGTGCCGCGCTCGCCGCGCATCAGTACATCAATCGCGCGATAGGTCAGCCCGCGTGAGGCGTCGCGCTGCACGCTCATATCCGCCAGCATCCACTGCAGGCCCTGATGTTCGGCGAGTTTTTTGCCGCCTTGCGTGCGCACCTTCATGTAGTCAACGCAGCGGTTAATCAAGTGATCCATCATGCCGCAGCAGCGCGCGGAAACCGTCACGCGCCCGGCAGTCAGCGTTTTCATCGCCTGAATGTAGCCCAGCCCCTCGCCGCCGAGCAGGTTTTCCGCGGGCACTTCGCAGTCGGTAAACGCCAGCGGCGCGGTGGAGCAACCGTGCATGCCCATTTTTAATTCGTTCTTGCCGACACTGAAGCCCTTGAAATTGCGCTCCACGATAAACGCCGAAATGCCCTTGATGCCTTTCGACTTGTCGGTGATCGCCATCACGGTGAACACATTGGCGATGCTGGCGTTGGTGATGTAAATCTTTTCGCCGTTCAGCACATAGCGGTCGCCTTTTTTTACCGCCATCGTGCGCATGTCGGCGGGCGAAGACCCCGCCTGCGGCTCGGTCAGCGAAAACGTGCCCACCCATTCGCCGCTGGCCATCTTCGGCAGATATTTTTTCTTTTGCGCCTCGTTGCCCAGCGCGACGATGCCGGCGGTGCTGATGCCCGTGTGGTTGCCGATCACCGTGGCAAAACCGTAGTTGGTCTTGCCCATTTCTTCTTCGATGGCGCACTTGCCCGCCAGCGTGATTCCGCTGCCGCCGTATTCCTCGGGAATGGTCAGGCCGAACAAACCCATCTCACGCGCCTTTTGCATGAGTTCATCGGGGATGGCATCGCTTTCTTCAATCTCACGCGAACGCGGATCGACTTCCTTGCGCAGAAAACGGGCGACTTCGTCCGCGAACGCACGCTCTTCAGGGGTATAGGGATTCATGAGTTCACCTTTTTCAATCAAAACTTTTCTAACCACGGAGGAACACAGATATACAGATAGAACCGAACCTACTTCCCTTATCATTCCCGCGCAGGCGGGAACCCATAACACCGTGCCACTTGAGACGCCTTATGGATTCCCGCCTGCGCGGGAATGACGGGCGTGGTGTTGACGCTATCTGTGGTTCTATCTGTGTTTATCTGTGTTCATCTGTGGTTAATGAATTTTAGCCCTTGACCCTGGGCCGTATCAAAGCATCCGCTGCCACCACACCCTTGCCGCGTTCCATCACGAACAACGGGTTAATGTCCAACTCGGCAACCTGATCCTTCAGATCCACCGCCAGCGCGGAAAGCTTTACTATCGCGTCGGCCAGTGCATCAATGTCCGCATGCGGGCGGCCACGCGCACCCGTCAGCAACGGGTAGCCTTTAATCTCAGCAATCATCTCGCGCGCCATCGGCAACGTCACCGGCGCCAAGCGGAACGACACATCCTTCATGATCTCCGCGAAGATGCCCCCCAGGCCAAACATCACCGCCGGGCCGAACAGCGGATCATTGGTGATGCCCAATATCGCTTCGGTGCCGCCGCACAGCATTTCCTGCACCAGCACGCCGTCGATTTTTGCTTTGGCGTTGTAGGCTTTGGCGTTGGCGAGCACTTCGTCGTAGGCGGCGCTTAATTCGGCATCTGAACTTAAACCCAACTTCACGGCCTTCGCTTCCGTCTTGTGCGAGATATCCGCCGACTGCACTTTGATCGCCACCGGGTAGCCGATTTTTTTCGCTATCACTAATGCGGCATCGCGCGTGACGGCAAGTTCTTCCTGCGTTACGCGGATGCCGTATTCGGCCAGCACCGTCTTCGCCTCATACTCGGCGACATCCGCTGTTCTTCCTATAAGTATCTGTTTTGATTGTGTTTTTTTTAATACCAACGGGCGCTCGCCGCGCTGCGCTGCGATGCGACGTTTGACTTCGGCGTAGTTGCTCATCACCGCAAACGCGCCGCCGCAGCGCACCGGCGACTTGTAATGCGGGATGCGCGCTTCATCTAGCGCGGCGTAGGCGTCCTTCGCCATCACGTCGCGCGCGCTCCACGCGCAGGCGATCGGCTTCTCCGTGGTATTGGCGATGGATATAATTTCCGCGGCGATCTTGGTGGCGATCTCGCCCTGCAAAGAGGCATTCAAGAGCGCGATGCAATCCACACCCGGATCATCGACGATGGCTTGCAGCGTGCGCCGGATCAACGCGAGGTCGTTAAAAATCGCCGCCGTGACATCCACCGGGTTGGCAAGCGATCCGAACGACGGCACGAATTCGCGCAGCTTCTCCACCGTTTGCGGCGCAAGCTCTGCAAGCCGCATGCCGCGCGACACGCACTCGTCGGTCATCAAAATACCCGCGCCGCCGGACACTGTAATCATTGCGATGCGGTTGCCTTTGGGCAGCTTGCCACAGCGGAACATGCGCCCGTAATCGACGACATCCTGTATGTCGTCCACCTGAATGATGCCGCTTTGTTTAAACGCCGCCTTGTAGAGCGCCATCGCGCCACCGAGGTTGGCGGTGTGCGAGGCCGCTGCCTTTTGGCCTTCGTCAGTGTTGCCCACCTTCCACATCAGTATCGGCTTGCCTGCGTCCATCGCCTTGAGGCCAATCTCCGGGATGCGCGCCACGTCACGCGCGCCTTCGAGATAACACGCGATGATGTCGGTGTTCGGATCGCGCACGAAGTAATCGATAAAATCGAGCGACGACACGCCAAGTTCGTTGCCGGTAGTCACCATCTGCCGGAACGCGAGTCCGCCATCGTGCGAGCACAGGCTCAACACCGAGAACCCGAATCCGCCCGACTGCGACACCATGGAGACACGCCCCTCCGGATAGTCGGCAAAAAACACCGAGCCAAAGCCCGCGTAGCATTGGTCCGCCACGTTCATCATGCCCTGGCAGTTGGGGCCGACGACGCCGATGTTGTATTGCCGCGCGATGTCGGTCAGTCGTTTTTGCAGCGCCACGCCCTCGCCGCCCATCTCCGAAAATCCTGAACTGAAAATCACCACAAACGGCACGCCTTTTTTGCCGCACTGCTCCAGCATTTCGGCCACGCGCGAGGCGTTAATCAAAATCAGCACCAGCTCCGGCGTCTCCGGCACGTCCGCCAGCGACGGATAACACTGGTGGCCGAGGATTTCCTGATACCGCGGATTCACCGGATACAACTTGCCAGTGTAGCCGTGGTTGACCAGATGCGACAGCGGCTGGCCGCTGATGGTAACGAGGTCTTGCGAAGCGCCGATGATGGCGATGGATTTGGGGCTGAAAAAGCGCTCAAGGTCAGTGCGGGTGGGATGTGTCATTGCGAGGTTTGTTGTGTGGCGCGGAAGGCCCGCATTATAGCCGCAGTCATGGATGCACTCTGGGGGTGCTATACTTTTCCCTCGTAAAATAACAAATCACAATGTGACCACCGCCACCAAATCATTCACGCAGTTGCTGGGCTTCAAGGAAGTCTGGCTCATCACCGGCGGGCACCTCATCACGCACTGGTACCCGGCGACGTTTTACGTGCTGCTGCCGATCATCGGCAAGGAACTCGGCCTCACCTACACGCAAATCGGGCTCATCATCTCGCTGCAACACCTGGTGGGAGCAATCTCTAATCTGCCCGGCGGCATGCTGGTCGATCGGGTGGGGCGCAAGGGTTACCTGATGGCGACCTCGCTGTTTTGGGTAGGGTTTCCGTATCTGTTGATTGCGTTTTTGCCGCCAAGCTACACCACGTTGCTGATCTGCATGTCACTGGTGGGCATCGGCAACAATCTGTGGCACCCCACCGCGATACCCACGCTCGCCAACCGTTACCCGGCCAGCAAGGGGCTGGTGCTGTCGGTTCATGGCATGGGCGGCAACATCGGCGAAGCGCTGGCGCCGCTGGCCATCGGCATGCTACTCACCTATATGAGCTGGCGCAACGCGCTGATCGTCAACGTCATCCCCGGCACAATCATGGCGATGCTGATACTGGTGTTTCTCGGCGCGTTCACCATGGAATCCAATCGCGGCACCGAGAAAAAGGCCGCCAGCAAGAGCGGCGGCGTGGGCGCCTACCTGCGCGACGTGGCGAGCCTCCTGCATAACCGCGGCCTGATGCTGATCGCCACCAGCGGCATGTTTCGCGTGGCCACACAAACCGGGCTGCTGACATTTTTGCCGGTGTATCTGGCCTACGAACTCGGTTACTCGCCGTGGGCGGTGGGCATGGCGATGATGCTGCTGCAAGTCACCGGCTTTATCGCCGGCCCCATCGGCGGCCATGTCTCCGACGTGATCGGCCGCAAAAAAGTGGTGATGGCCAGCATGGCCGGCACCGCGCTGGTGATACTTGGTATCGTGTTCGCGGGCAAAACGCCGGTGTTCATTTTGATCGTCGCGCTGCTGGGGTTTTTCCTCTACGCCACGCGCGCGGTGTTCCAGGCCTGGACACTCGAACAAACCCCGCCACATCTGGCTGCCACCGGCATCGGCATCAACTTCTCGATGCAGGGTCTGGGTGCGGCGTTCGCGCCGTTTATGTTCGGCTACATCGCCGACCATTACAGCATCTACACCGCGTTTTATTTTCTCGCCGGGCTGGTGGTGATCGCCAATATTTTGATTTGCTTTATGCCGGGGATGCGGGCGGATAAAGCTGCAACGCACTAACCCCGTTCGCCCTCGCGGCAACGTGTCCCGCCGCGCAGGCTCATACTCAAGATAAGCCGCCCGGTTATCCCGCCAAACCCATCCGCATCATCATCGGCATCGCGCCCGGCGGCGGGCTGGACGCGATGTCACGCCTCGGCGCGCAAAAACTCACCGAGCGCTGGGGCCAAACCGTCATCGTCGACAACCGTCCCGGCGGCGGCACGGTGCTGGCAATGGACATGGTGTCGCAGGCGCCGCCCGACGGCTACACCCAGCTCGGCGCCTCCGAAACGCTGATGATGAACGGCGTGTTGAAACGCGCGCCCTACGACTTGCGCAAGACGTTCATCCCCGTGGTGCAGCTCACCACGCAGCCGTACGTGCTGGTGGTGCATCCGTCAGTGCCAGCAAAAACCGTGAAGGAACTCGTAGCACTCGCAAAAGCAAAACCCGGCGCGCTGACCTACGGCTCGCAGGGCATGGGCACCACCGGCCACATCGGCTGGGAGCGTTTCAACGCGATGAACGGCATCGACATCCTGCACGTGCCGTACAAGGGCGCGGCGCCCGCGCTGGTCGATCTGATCGGCGGCCAAATTCACATGACGTTCTCCATCATTGCCGGCACCGCCCCGCACATCAATAGCGGCAAGCTGCGCGGCCTGGCGTTCTCCGGCGTCAAACGCTCGCCACTCATGCCCGACCTGCCCACCGTGGCCGAAGCCGACGTCCCCGGCTATCAACTGCACAACTCCTACGGCTACGTCGCCCCTGCGGGCGCGCCACGCCCCATCGTGCGCGCCATCGCCAGCGTCATCAGCCAAGGCATGAACGCACCCGACACCGTAAAAGCCCTCGCCGCCGACGGCAGCGACGTGGTGGCTCCCGCAACACCGGAGGAATTCAAAGCCAAGTTTGACAGCGAGTACGCGGCGCTGGAGAAATTGGTGCGGGCGATTAAAATCAAGATTAATTGAATGTGCGGCTGAAGAGAAACAGAACCCGTAGCCCGGAAGAAGCGTAGCGTATTCCGGGGAGCCGAACCCCGGATTACACTGCGTTTCATCCGGGCTACACTTGCTGTATAACAATAGAGCGTGCACCAACTATACCGTCGGAGAAAACAAGTAATGACACAGCACAGCACAGCACAGCACAGCACGAATCGTGCTCGATTCCATGCAACGTGTGTGGGAGCACAGAGGTTTCACTTCTCGCGAATCGTAGCCGAAGCGGGAAACCTCTCAGGACGGTGATCTGCGTTCGATGTGGCCTGGTATGGTCTGACCCACTGCCTCATAACCCACGCCGCTTTTATGAAGACGACTGCCGCGTTAGCTACAAAGGCACTTACGCACCGAAACCCAAACACATCCTGCGCGCCGGAAACGTTGCCCTGTCTCGTTATCGGAGGATTGAGCAGTTACTTTCAGAGCCGCAGGTAATTCTCGATGTCGGCACGGGAGGCGGCGAATTCGCATACCTGCTTCAATCCATCGGGCACGATGTGCGGGGTGTTAAACCCAACAAAGGCTATGCCGAATACTCAATCCACGAATATCGATTAAATGTCCAGGTCGGTTTTGTTCAGGATGTCGTGTTGCCGAAAGATACCTTTGACGTAATTACGATCTGGCACGTGCTTGAGCACACTGAGAATCCCTACGCAGTTCTGGCCAAACTTCACGCTTTGTTAAAACCACGAGGCATTCTCGTCATTGAAGTCCCGAATGTCGAAGCGACATGTCAGTCACCGAAAAGCACTTTTCATGAAGCGCACCTGTTCAATTTCAACGTCGGCACGCTGAGCAGGTTAGCGGAAAAGGCTTCGTTTGTTGAGGAGGAACATTTTATTTCCGCTGATGGCGGAAACATTACGATGTTTGTCCGAAAGATATCCAAGAACATCAACGAAAACGCATTGGTGATCCCAGGCAATTCAGAACGAATCATCAATACCGTACAAAATCACACACCTTTCAAAAATTACATTAGCGGCAATCCGTACGCCCGATTTTACCGACGTGTTCGTCAGTCGCTTCGAGAAAAACGCGGCATCAAAGATTTTGCGAGTGGCAAGCAATTACTTGACGGACTGTACTCACCAATTCTTCGCGATGCGCGCTCTAACTTTAGCACGCGTAGGGCGCAATAACCGCAGGGCATTGCGCCGTATGAACGCATGCACCACTACTACTCTGAACATCTACCAATGAACGTGGCTTTCTCGCGAAAATAGCTTCGATGCACCCAATTGGGGTGGCGAAGGTGATGCTTATTAATCTGTGGCGGCTGACATACTACGCAATACATTTTCTACCGCCTGACGTTCTGCCGCGCACGATACCAGACGTGAATTCGCACGGTTGCAGGTGTGATTCGATAAACGACCACGTGCCCGGTATTGGCTATCGGGTAGCGGCGCTCACCGCGCCGGGCGGTAGGCACGCCAACCCCTGGATGTTGCAAAATAAAATCCAGCGCCTGATCTACCCGATCACGCACAAGGTCCGCCGTGCGCCAGTCTTGGTCGGCGATATGCGCCAGAGTAGCAAGATAGGCCCGCAGCGCCCGTGGCGCCCATTCAAGCCGCTTGGCGGCGTTTGCGGGCATGAGCGGCGTCTATGACCGAACGGATTTGACGCCGCGCTTCTTCGCGCGACACGTATCCGCGTTGCGTCGCCTCACGCTCGGCCGTGATGCTTTCGTTGATTTCCAGTTCACACAGGTCAAACCCGTCGCGCAGCACGAAGCGCAACATGGCTTGCGGCGTGCGCCCGGCATCCCGCGCCAATTTTTCCAGGCGGCGCTGTTGTGTGGTGGTGAGTGTCACGGATTGCATGGGGCGATCCCTTCAGGGTTAGCTGTACGAGATTATTCTACCAGCACGTGATAGGTGCAAGGTGGAGGCGACGCAAGGGCTATTCTGGGAAATCCATTCCCGGATTACACTGCGTTTCATCCAGGCTACACTTACGCTGAAAGTGCGCCCAACATTCTGCGTGAACAATCATGATGAATCCGCCAGTCGCATTCCACGTTTCGACAAACCGCAGGAAGTTGGTTGTGTTGCTAATTTCCGTGCTCTTCCCGGCAACCCTGTTCGCGCAACCCGCTTCGACGAGCTCAGGACAGGCCTACCCCACCAAACCCGTCCGCGTGATCTCCCCCTACCCGCCCGGCTCCAGCGCCGACATCATTGGCCGCATTTACGCGCCCAAGCTTACCGACACGCTGGGCAAACAATTCGTGGTGGACAACCGTGCGGGGGCGTCGGGCAATATCGCGGCGGAGATCGTGGCGCGCGCGGCGCCGGATGGTTACACGATGTTGTTGCTCAACACGGCGGTGGTGGCGAGCCAGCCGCTGTATAAAAATCTGCCGTTTGACGTGACGCGCGATTTTGCGCCGGTGGGCATGCTGGGTATTGCCGGTTATCTGCTGGTGGTGAATCAGGCGGTGCCGATCAAAACGGTGCAGGAGCTGGTGGCGCACGCGAAGGTGCGCGCGGGCAAGCTCACGTATGCCTCCACCGGCATTGGTGGCGGGCTGCATCTGGCGATGGAGCTGTTGATGATGCAGACGGGCATCAGCATGCTGCACGTGCCGTACAAGGGCGCGGCGCTGGCGGTGCCGGATTTAATCAGTGGGCAAATCGACACCATGTTCGGCTCGGCGCCGGCGCTGTTACCGCATGTGAAATCGGGGCGGCTGCGTGCGCTGGGGATTTCAAGCGCCAAGCGCAGCGCGACGTTTCCGGAAATCCCCACCATCGCGGAAGCCGGCCTGCCGGGGTTTGATGCGGTGTCGTTTACTTCGCTGGCGGTGCCCGCCCGCACGCCGCGCGGCATTTTCACGCGATTGAATGACGTTATCGGCCAGCATGCGCGTTCGCCGGAAATTATCACTGCGCTGTCGAATCAAAGCACGGATGCCGCGCCGATGACGCTGGAGCAAACCACGGCGTATATCCGCGATGAGATTGCGAAATGGAAGAAGGTGGTGGCGGCGGCGGGGGTTAAGGGGGAGTAGCACTGCTGCCGCAGCAAGTACGATTCAACCCCTCCGTCGTTCGCGCGCAGGCGGGATTCCATAAGCCGCCTCAAATGGCACTGTGTTATGGGTTCCCGCCTGCGCGGGAACGACGGGGATACTGATCCACTCGAATGCACAGTGAGCAGAATACAAATAGAGCAACGATGCTGATACAAGACAAAGTCGTGTGGGACGCCGATGTTGAAAAAAACCTTGCGCTGATGAGCACGCTGGGGGTCGATTGTGTGTCGATGGAGTTGCCCGATGGCCCGCGTGCCAACCCTGCGATGGATTTATCCACGCTGGATGCCGCGACAAAATTTTTCAAACAAGCCAAGACCACCGTCGCCGCGCACGGCATGGATTTGCGCACGGTGCTGGCGACCAGCGGCTTTGCGGAAATCAAGCGCGGCATCGCCGGCCGCGATGAAAAAATCGCGTTTCTGCAAACGGCCATACAGGCGATGGGCGCCGCCGGCATT
>CAWUUY010000218.1:0-8721 GCA_963924885.1 uncultured Burkholderiales bacterium
ACCGCGAGCGCTGCCATTGTCAACGTTGTTGCTTATGCAACGGTGTTTGTGTTGGGCTTCGCAGGCTCAGCGCCATCCTACTGACTGGAGAACATGATGAGCATGGGCCGCAAGCTGCGCGATCTGCTGCAACAAAAAAAATTCCTCACCTCGCCTGGCATCACCACGCCGCTGCACGCGATGATTGTCGAAAAAGCCGGTTTCGATTTTGTCTATGTCGGCGGCTACGATGTGTCGCTCACGCTGCTGGGTCTGCCTGACGTGGGCTTTATCACCGAAACCGAAATGTTGAGCAACGCGCGCCATATCGCGCGCGCGGTCAATCTGCCGGTAATCGCCGACGTGGACACCGGTTACGGCAACGCGCTCAATGTGATCCGCACAGTGCAGGATTTCGAGGCGGCGGGGCTGGCCGCGATCCACATCGAGGATCAGGTCGCGCCCAAACGCTGCGGCCATGTGGCGGGCAAAGTGGTGGTGCCGCTGGATGAGGCCGTGGGCAAAATCCGCGCCGCGCTCGATGCGCGAAAAGACAAAGACTTTATGATTATCGCGCGCACCGATGCGATTGCGGCGGCGGGTGGCGGACTGGATGAGGCGATACGCCGCGGCCGGGCTTATGCGCGCGCGGGTGCGGACATGATCTGGGCAGAGTTTCCCACCGCCGACATCGAGCAGCCGCAGCGTTTCGCCAGTGCCGTTCTGGCGGAGTTTCCCAATGTGCCGCTGTATCTGAACTATTCCGCGAATCTTAAATGGCATGAATCCAAGGTCACCTTCGAGGATTTCGCCGCGATGGGCTACAAAATTATGCACGTGTCGCTGACCGGCATGCGCTCCACCATGATGGGCATGTGGGACTACGCGGTTGATTTAAAAGCGCGCGGCGCGCAGGCGGAGATTGATTTTCAGAATCGGCTGAAAAATCATCCGATGGGCGCGTTTCACGAAATGGCGGGGTTTCCCAAGTGGAAGGCGCTGGAAGAAAAATACCTGCCCGCCGATGAAGTGAAAAAGAAATATGATGGGGCCGTGGGCTTGTGACCGTCCCGCCCTGTATCAACCGTATCAACTCAAGCGCAGAGTAACTCGGATGCCGCGACTCCCAATCGAAAGACTCACCGACGTTACCGCTCGCGCACTCAAACGCGCGGGCGCGTCCAAAGCCATGGCGCAAGCCACCGCGAAAGCGCTGGTCGCCGCCGAAGCCGAGGGGCTGGGCGGGCACGGCCTCTCACGCGTGGCGCTCTACTGCCAGCACTTGCGCGAGGGCCGCGCCAGCGGCAAGGCCAAACCCAAAATCATTAAACGTAAAGGCGCGACGGCGTTGATTGACGCGGATGGCGGCCTGGCATTCCCCGCGTGTGAGCTGGCGGTGAAAGAAGCGATCACCCGCGCCAAAAAATCCGGCGTCAGTTTCATCGGCGTAACCAACAGCCACCACATGGGTGCGCTGGCGTATCACCTGGCACCCATCGCGCAGGCGGGCATGGCTGGCATCGCGCTGACCAACTCCCCCTCCGCCATCAATGCCTGGGGTGGCAAGCGTGCGTTTTACGGCACCAATCCGGTGGCGGCGATTTTTCCGCGCAAGGATGCCGAGCCTGTCGTCATTGATCTGTCACTCACCGAAGTCACGCGCGGCAAGATCATGGTGTATGCCAAGGAAGGCAAAGCGATACCGTTGGGCTGGGCCGTCGATAAAGACGGCAATCCGACCACCGACCCGAAGGCCGCGCTGACCGGCAGCCTCAACGCTATCGGCGGCGTCAAGGGCGCGGCGCTCGCGCTGATGGTCGAGGTGCTGTGCGCGGGCCTCACCGGCGCCGCATTCAGTTTTGAAAACGATTCCTACTTTGAAGCCGGCAACAAGCCGCGCATCGGCCATGCCATACTGGCGATAGACCCCGGTGCTCTGGCGGGCAGCGAGGCGTATTTCGTGCGGCTGGAAGCAATGATTGCCGCCATGCTGCACGACGAGGGCGTGCGGCTGCCCGGCGCGCGGCGGCAGAAGCTGGTGGTTGCGGCACGTACACAGGGTGTGGAGGTCGCTGATACGCAGATGGCGGAACTGCTGTGGTTGGCTGGTATAAAAATACTTTAAAAACAAATAGTTACGTAGTTATGCCTTTCAGGAGAACGCATGAAAACGAAATCATTTGTTTTGTCCGCACTGACCGCAACGCTGCTGGCGGGCGGCGCGGCCTACGCGCAAACCGTAAAAATCACCCCGCTCGGTTCACACGCGGGCGAGTTGTGCGAGCGCGACCGCGCCACGATTTTTGAAGACCCCACCGGCGTGCGCATTTTGTATGACGCGGGCCAATCGGTAACCGGTGGCGACGATCCCCGTTTGGGCGACGTGCATATCGTGCTGCTGTCGCACGCGCATGGCGATCACATGGGCGACCGCAAATTGAAGGCGCTCGAAGCCGGCAGTTGCGAAAAGGTGGATACGATTTCCGCCGCGCCGCATTCCACCACCGCCGAAATCGCGGCAGCCAAGAATTCAGCCATCATGATGGTGTCGCCGATGGGCGCCTTCATCGCCAAAAAAATCGAGAACATCCGCGGCAAGCCCATCGGTCTGTGCCCTGAAAAAGACGGCGCGCTCAACGTGCCGTTCGGCGCATCGTGCCAGGCTAACGCGCAGTTGGGCGGCTCGCGTATCCTTAAAGCGCCGGGGGCGACCGCGAGCGTTGAAATCACTATTGTGCCCGCCTCGCACGACAGCACCGTGTCGCGCGAACTGCTGACCGATCCGCAAAAAGCCGCGCTCACGGTCGATAACACCAGCCTCTACCTCGGCCCGCCCAGCGGCTACGTCATCAAATTCACCAATGGCCTGACCGTGTATATGTCGGGCGACACCGGCATCCACGCCGAAATGAAAACCGTGGTCGGCGACTTTCACAAGGCCAACCTCGTGTTGTTGAACTATGGGTCGAGCGCGATCTCGGCGTATTCGGCGACGTACGCGATGAACGAACTCATCAAACCGGCGGCGGTGATCGCCACGCATGTGAACGAGCGCGCGACCAACGGCGGTAAGCTCATCCCTAGTTCGCGCACTGCGGCCCTCGTCAAAATGCAAAAGCGCCCCGTGCATCTGGCGATCAGCGGGCGCACGATGGAGTTTGATGGGAAGGCGAACTGCGTGACGGGGTGTAATTAAACGCGGTGAAAAGCGTAGCGCCATGACATGCATGGTGCTGCTGCCCGGAATAGATGGCACCGGTTTGCTGTTCGCGGAATTTACGACCGCGTTGAGCGACGCGATCAAGCCCTTTGTTATCGCCCACCTGCTACAACAAGCGCTCGACTACGCGCAGTTGGAATCGTATGTGCGCGAACGCCTGCCCGTGGACGAGCGCTTGATGTTGCTGGGCGAATCGTTCTCCCCGCCAAAAGCCATTGCGATAGCCGCGAACCCGCCGCATAATCTTGTCGCGGCGATACTGTGTTGTTCATTCGCAAAAAATCCGCGTCTGGCACCGCTGGGCTGAAACCGTTTACGAACGTGGTGCCACTGAACTCGGCCACGCTGGCCGCACCGTTTCTGTTGGGCGGCTACGCGACACCCTTGCTGCGGCGCTAACTTGCCGAAGCATTGGCGCGGGTTTCACCCGCCGTGATACGGGCACGACTGCGCGCGGTGATCGACATTGATGTGACCGAAAACCTGCAACGGGTGCGTGCGCCGCTGTTATATCTGCGGGCCTCCCGCGATCGACTTGTGTCTGAAGCCTCTGCACGGCTTATCGCGGCACTCGCGCCGCAAACGGAAACCGTCGTTGTGGACGGGCCGCATATGCTGTTACAAACCGCGCCGGTGATTGCCGCAAACCCCGTCGGCCAATTTATTGCGCGAACAGACCCGTAGCCGAAGCACGCCCTGCGGGAACTCGCAGGGCGCATTCACCGGAGGGCAATGCGCTTCGTTTATTGACGCCCTACGCCCCGTACCTCACGCAGTTCAATTCACCTTCGCCCCAGCCTCGCGCAGCACCCTGGAAAACCGTGCGGCTTCGGACTGGATGTATTCCGTAAACTGCGCCGGTGTGCTGCTGGTGGCTTCGACGCCGAGGTTGGCGTAGCGCTCCTTCAAATCCGGCAGCGCGTGCGCGCGCACCATCTCCGCATGCAGCTTGGCGATGATAGGTTGCGGCACACCGCGCGGCGCGAACAGGCCCCACCAGTTCACCAGCGCGTAGCCCGGCAATCCGGATTCCGCCACGGTGGGCATGCCTTGCAGCAGGGGCGAACGCTGTGCGCTGGTGACGGCCAGCGCGCGCAACTTGCCGGTCTTGGTGAGCGGCAGCGCGATGGGCATATCGGAAAACAGCATCTGTACCTGGCCCGCCATCACATCGGTCAGGGCGAGCACCGTGCCTTTGTACGAGATATGCACGATGTTGACACCGGTGCCCGACTTGAACAACTCCCCGCCGACAAACGCCAGTGTGCCCGTGCCGCCGGAACCGAAATTCAATTTGCCCGGGGAGGCTTTGGCGAGATCGATCAAGTCCTTCACCGATTTCACCGGCAGCGAGGGGTTCACTACCAGCAATTGCGGCGCGCTGGCGATCAGACTGATCGGCGTGAAGTCGCGCAGCGTCTCATAGGGCAGCTTGCTGAACAAACTCGGGTTGATGGCGAACTGCGCCAGGTTGCCGTGCATCAGCGTGTAACCATCGGTCGCCGCGCGCATGGCGATCTCGGTGCCGATGATGCCGCTGGCGCCCGGCCGAAAATCCACCACGATCTGCTGGCCCCAGTGCTCGGTCATCTTCTGGCCGAGGATGCGCGCTAGCGTGTCGGACGTGCCGCCGGGCGAGAACGGCATGATCATGCGGATGGGTTTTGATGGGTACGTTTCGGCGGCGTTTGCGTAGGGCGCGAGTAGTAGCAATACCAATACCGTCGTTCCAGCGCAGGCTGGAACCCAGTGCGTTATTCGGCGCGCAGCGCGTAGTGTGGAGATATCATTCATGAGTTTCACCTTCGCTTTTCTTCGTGGCATTATGCACCACCATGAAAAAAGCCAATCACCTCACCGCTGTTGCGGCCCTCCTCGCGGCAAGCGCATGCCTGTCAATCGGCGATGTCGCCGCGCAAGCCTACCCCTCCAAAGTTGTGCGCATTATCACCACCGCGCCGGGAAGCGGCACCGAGTTGGCTGCGCGCATCATCGCGCGCGGCCTGACCGCGAGCCTGGGGCAGCAGGTGATCGTGGATAACCGCGGCATCATTGGCGTCGAGATCACCGCCAAGTCGCCGCCCGACGGTTATACGATTTTGCATTACACCAGCCCGGTATGGCTGCTGCATTTTATGCAGGAGGTGCGCTGGGACGCGCAGCGCGATTTCTCGAGCATCACGCTGGCGTCGCGCACGCCGAACCTGATCGTTACGCACGCATCGCTTCCGGTCACCAGCGTCAAACAGTTGATCGATCTCGCGCGCCGCAGGCCCGACGAGATTCATTACGCGGCGGGCACGCTGGGCGCCTCGGCGCATTTGTCGGCGGAGTTGTTCGCCTCCATGGCCGGCATCCGCCTGGTGCGCGTGTCGTACAAGGGCAGCGGCCCGGCGATCAATGATCTGCTGTCCGGTCAGGTGCAACTGATGTTTCCGGCGGCAGGCTCAATCACCGCGCACGTCAAATCAGGGCGGCTGCGCGCGCTGGCGGTGACCACCGCCCAGCCGACGCCGCTGGCGCCGGGCTTGCCGACGGTGGCGCAGGCGGGCGTGCCGGGCTATGAGTCGATTTCATTGTCAGGCTATTTTGCACCCGCCAAAACGCCCGCGGCCATCATCCAGCGGCTGAATCAGGAGATCGCGCGCGTGCTCGGTGACGCGGAAAACAAGCAGCGCATGGCGGCCCTCGGTGTCGAACTGGCGGGCAGCACGCCCGAAGGCTTCGCGGAGATGATTAAAACGGAAACCGCGCGCATGAGCGGGGTGTTTAAGCAGATGCGGCAGGAGAAGTGATGGTGTAGTCGTCGCGGGCTATGCCGGCGTTAGCCCGGCTTCGCGCATCACGTCCAAGGCGCGCGGCGTGCGCAGCGCCTGGATCAACGCCCGCGCCGCATCACGCTGTTGCGTGCCTGCGCCGATGCCTGCGGCGAACAAACTATTGAGCTGTAACGCTGAGGGCAGCGACCCTATGACATCAACGCCTTTCACCGCCAGCAGTTCGCTGATCTGCTGAAAACCAAGTTCGACGTCGCCATTCACCACCCGCTCGCCGACAAGGCCGCTGGCGTTGATGATGGCCTTGGCATTCACCGCATTGGCAATGCCGAGTTGTGCGATGACTTTGGCCATGTGGATGCCGCTTTGGCCAGCCTTGGAGTACGACAATGACTTTGCGTTGAGCAGCGTGCGTTTCAGCGCCTCCACGGTGCTGATGTCTGGGTGTGGCGCGCCGGTTCGTACGCAGGCGCCGATGCCTGCAGTGGCGAGATCGGTGCGCGTGCCTTGAAGAATTTTTCCCTCGCCGATGAGCGTATCAATGGCGCTGGCGGTGCCGATAATCACATCCGCGATGCCGCCCGCGCGCACCACTTCAAGCATGTGATTGGTGGCGGCGAAATCCACCGTGGTGATGACCGCGTTGTCGCGATCAAACGCAGGCAGGCTATCGAGCAGCACCGTGCGCAGCGCATTGCTGCCGAAGACTTTGAACGCGCTGCTCATGGTTGCTGCCGGGAGGGATGTTACGTAAGTATTTGTTTTTAAATAATTATTTAAATCATTACTTCATGCGCCGCACGGCTTTCAACCGCTGTGTGTTGTCACCCGCCAGATGCGTCCAGATAATCCCGTCGCGCACCAGTTTTTGCGTCATCGCATCCATCATGCCGCCATGGATGCCATGCACATCCATGTTGAGTTTGGTCACGCGTTGCAGCACGTCCGACGCATAGGCCATCACCAGCACCGGGCTCAAGCTGCCGTGAACCTTGGTGTCCATGTCCCACGCGGTGCGCATCACGTACGAGCGCAGCGTTTCGGTGAGCATGTGCATTTCGTGGATGTTGAGCTGCACCAGTTGGTGATCCCACAGCAGTTTGCCGGCGCGTTTTTCTTTTTTGGCGAAGGCCATCGCGTATTCGGCGGCGGCGTCGCAGATGCCCAGCGCGTTGGCGGCGAGTTCAAAGTCGCTGAATTCGGCGGCGACGCCGCTGCGCACTTTTTGCCCCTTGTGCGGCTCGCCCACCACGTTGGCGTGCGGCACGCGCGCGTTTTCAAAAATGAGTTCCGCGTTCTGATAAAAGCGCCAGCCCGCCTTGTTGAACACCTTGCCGATGCGAAACCCCGGCGTGCCCAGCGGCACCATGAATACCGTGGTGCCTTCGCGCGAGAGCACGCTGGTGTCCGAACGGGTATTCACAAAAAACAGCTTGCCCACCGAGCCGTTGGCGATAAACGTTTTTTCGCCATTGAGTATCCAGTCGTCGCCCTCGCGTTTCGAGGTCAGATGAAAGCCCGACTTCACGTCTTCCGGCGGATAACGGTTATCCGAACCGGCGTTGGGTTCGGTGCTGGCCGAGCCGATCACATAGGTGTCGTCGGCGAGAAACGGTTTCAGAAAACGATCCTTCTGATCCTTGGTGCAAAACTCCGCGATCAGGTGGCTCCATTTCCAGTTTTGGCTGAAGGCCTTCGACATCGCGCTGTCGCCCTTGGCGAGCTCGGCCATCACGATGGCTTGCGTGACAAAATCCGCGCCGATGCCGCCCAGCTCCTTGGGCACGGTGAACGTGCGAAAGCCGATTTTGGAGCCGGCCTTGATGATCTCCCAATCCCACGGCTCGCGCCCGCCTTCGATCTGGTCTCGTTTCAGCGAGGCGGGCAGCAGCACCTCTTTGGAGAAATGGCGCGCTTCGGTTTGCCAGTGTCTTTGTGTTTCGTTGAGTGCGAAATCCATGAGCGTTATCCTTGAAAATGTCCCGTGAAGTCTAGCAAAGTACGCGCGTCAGCAGCGATTTCAGTCCGTGACTTGGACAGGTTTTTTCGCCGCCGCGGATTGTATCGCGGCCTCCAGCACCGCCACGCCGTGCAGCACGTCCGCCGAAGAGATCGGATAAGCCGTACCCTCGTTGATGCAGCGCGCAAATTCCGTCAGCGACTTGCCCACGTAGTTAAAGCCCGGCGCCTCGATCACCTCTGGCTCGGGGATGCGCGCCAGATGGCTGGCGTTGCCCTCGAAAATGGGGATGAAGCGCAGGGTGTCCATCTGCGGCTTTAACACCTCGGCAAAACCTTTGGTGCCGTAGACCGCAAACCGGTGGTTGCGCGCCGCGGCCACGGACGCATAAATCAGCCCGGTCACGCCTGATTCAAATTGCAGCATCAAATGCGTGGTGTCGTCGCCATGCGGCCCGCCGCGATTGGCCGCCACGCAAACCACCTCGCGCACGCGCCCCGCCATGTGCATCATCGCATCCACTAGATGCACGCCGATCGACACCATCGCCCCGGCGGGCTCTTCGGCGGCGAGCGTGCGCCACGAGGATTTCGGGCGATGAAAGCCGGTGGCGGCGGTCAATTCCGCGTTCAGCGTGCCGATGGTGCCGAGCCGGCCCTCGCGCACGCGGCGCGTGAGCTCGATCATGTTTGGATGAAAGCGGCGGTTTAATCCGACCGCCAGCGTGATGTTGGCGCGCTCCACCGCCGCCACAGCGGCGCGCGCGCTATTGATCGTCAGGGTGA